>NZ_AOGW02000010.1:600000-900000 GCF_000332495.1 Leptospira terpstrae serovar Hualin str. LT 11-33 = ATCC 700639
ATTGGATTGGTTTTCTAAGTAATCGTATTTAGGACGAAGAGGAGCCGATACCGGAAATTTTTGAAAACGTTCTACTTCGTAAAAACTATCAAAATACATTGGCGCATAGTTTGCAGTCATTTGCCGAAATTCAGGTTTTAGAATGATATTTAAATCCTTGGTTCCCAATCGAAAAATGCTTCCGTAATGTGTTCCTTGTGCTCCATCAAGTCCTTTGATTTTATTAAAGTCTAGATAAGGAGTGAATTCTACAAAAGGTAGGTTCAAAAGTCTATATTCAATATCCATTCCTTCAACAGAGGCACGGGTTACCTGGGTGGTTTTTGGATTGTCTAAGTTTTTTTCCGTAACAGGCGATCCATTTGTATTATAAGACATTTGCACTGGAGCGGAACGGTCCCAGGCTCTTGTATAACCTATCGTCAAACGGTTGTACCATGGATCATTATCTACAAGTTCCATCCTAGAGTCTTTGTTTATGGGCCGGATTTCTTTTTTTCTTGCCTCTTCTGTTTTTTTGTTTTTGGATTCTTCGCTACCTGCTTCTTCTTCGACACTCAATCGGCCTGATTCATCAAGGACATTACCCCTGAGATTCATTAGGTAAACCAAATCAGAAGATTTATCAAATAAAGAAAACAACGATTTTCCTATGGCCAAAGGTTTGATATAGACTCTTGCAGCGTTTACTTCAAAATTCACAACGGAATTGGCAAAATATTGTACTCCAATGTAATCAGTATTTAAATCAGCCATTACACCAGGATTATAGGAATCAAACCGAGAAGAACTTTGGTATTTGTTGACTATGGTTCCATGACCAATGTATCCATCTACCATCTTACCAGTGTAAGCTGAAAATGTAACCTTTCCAGGCACTTGGTTATTATAAGTTCCGTATGAAATATAATTCAAAACCCGCGAATAATCATTTTTACTGTTGTAGTCCATTTCCCGGATTTTTCCCGCTTTGCTATCCAATTGGAGAGGATCTTTATCGACAGCAAGGGCATTGATAGGAAGAGAAAAGGAATATCCGAAGTTACTTCCATGGTTATACGTGAAATTCGGTGATACGTATCCATAGTAGTCTTTCTGGAAACTAGAACCACCGGCATCAAACTGCAATGCTGAAGCTCGTCTGGATTCAGTTCCTGTCGGTACCCAAACTTGCGCTTCTAAGGCAAGAAATGGGAAGAGGAAAAGGAGTCCCAGGATTTGAGTCAGACGGTATTTCTTCACGATACGATCATTATCGTATGGTTTTCCCCTGAAAATAAGAAATAATCTCCCTATACCTTATCCAATAAAACAGACCAATATTCTATTTTATTGGATATTTTGTTGACAAATAAGATGGATGAGTCACAACTGGTAAGACCATCGGGGGAATATATGCCACGTAATTTTAAACCAGAAACCATCGCACTCCACGGAGGGCAAGAGCCGGATCCGACTACAACTTCGAGAGCTGTGCCATTGTACCAAACCACATCTTATGTGTTTAAGGATACAGACCATGCGGCCCGCCTCTTCGGCCTCCAAGAATTTGGAAATATCTACACTCGCCTTATGAATCCAACCACTGACGTTTTAGAGAAACGAGTGGCGGCTCTAGAAGGTGGAGTTGCTGCACTCGCAACCGCATCAGGTCAAAGTGCAGAGTTGTTAGCACTTTTGAATATCGTAGAAACTGGACAAGAAATTGTGGCTTCATCGTCACTCTATGGCGGAACTTATAACCTACTCCACTATACTTTTCCAAAACTTGGAATTAAAGTACACTTTGTTGACCAATCAGATCCTGAAAACTTTCGTAAAGCATCCAATGAGAAAACAAGAGCTTTTTATGCAGAGACTTTAGGAAATCCAAAACTAGACACACTTGATATTGCGGCAGTTAGTAAAGTTGCAAAAGAAGTCGGAGTTCCACTTGTCATCGATAACACAATGCCGTCTCCTTATTTAGTAAATCCTTTGAAACATGGAGCTGATATCGTTGTTCACTCTCTCACTAAATTTTTAGGCGGGCACGGAACTTCCATTGGCGGTATTATTGTCGATGGTGGTAGTTTTAATTGGGGGAACGGAAAGTTTAAAAATTTTACTGAACCAGATCCTTCATACCATGGACTTAAGTTTTGGGAAGTATTTGGAAAGTTCGAACCTTTTGGTGGAGTAAATATAGCTTTTATCCTAAAGGCGCGAGTGCAAGGTTTAAGAGATCTTGGTCCTGCTATTTCCCCATTCAATGCATGGCAAATCATTCAAGGTGTAGAAACACTTCCACTCCGTATGGAACGCCATTCGGCAAATGCTCTAAAAGTTGCAGAATTTTTATCAAAACATCCAAAAATTGAGTGGGTTAATTACCCTGGTCTTCCTACCGACAAAAACTATGCAACTGCCAAAAAGTACCATGAACGTGGACTCTTTGGGGCCATAGTCGGATTCGAAATCAAGGGTGGAGTAGAAAAAGCTAAAAAATTCATTGATGGACTCGAACTTTTTAGCCTTCTTGCTAACATTGGTGATGCGAAGTCTCTTGCCATTCACCCAGCCTCCACAACCCACCAACAGTTGACTGGAGCAGAACAAATTTCTGCGGGAGTAACGCCTGGATTTGTTCGTTTGAGTGTCGGACTCGAAAACATTGATGACATTCTGGTAGACTTGGAAGAGGCATTAAAAAATATCTGATTAAGACTATGCCTACCTCCGAACAGAACGAGTTTTCCCACGGATCCGTAGGTGTCGTACATACGAAAGTTGTCAGATTTGAATCTTTAACCTTAGAGGGGGGTGAAACCATCACTCCTCTCGAAATTGCCTACGAAACTTACGGCACCCTCAATGAAAAAAAAGACAACGCCATTTTAGTCTGTCATGCCCTTTCAGGAGATGCGCATGCCGCAGGATTCCACGAAGGAGACAAACGCCCAGGCTGGTGGGATTATTACATTGGCCCCGGCAAAGCGTTTGATACCAATCGTTACTTTATCATTTCTTCCAATGTAATTGGAGGCTGTAAGGGATCGAGTGGCCCACTTACAATTAACGGAAAAAATGAAAAACCCTTCCAATCTACATTTCCCTTTGTATCCATTGGAGACATGGTAAATGGTCAAGAAAAACTAATCAGTTTTTTTGGAATCCATAAGTTGTTTGCTGTTGCAGGAGGTTCGATGGGAGGGATGCAAGCCTTACAATGGTCAGTTGCCTATCCCGATCGTCTGAAAAACTGTATTGTGATGGCTTCTTCATCCGAACACTCTGCCCAACAAATTGCTTTTAATGAAGTAGGAAGACAAGCCATCCTTTCCGATCCAAACTGGAACCAAGGCTTATATACTCAAGAAAATAGACCCTCGAAGGGACTTGCCCTTGCTCGAATGATGGGGCACATTACTTATTTAAGTGATGAAATGATGCGAGAAAAATTTGGTCGTAAACCACCAAAGGGCAATATCCAATCTACAGATTTTGCTGTGGGAAGTTATCTAATTTACCAAGGGGAATCCTTTGTGGATAGGTTTGATGCCAACTCTTATATTTATGTAACCAAAGCATTGGATCATTTTAGTTTGGGAACTGGAAAAGAACTAACAAAAGTTTTATCAAAGGTTAGGTGCCGGTTCCTAGTGGTTGCTTACACTTCGGATTGGTTATATCCTCCTTATCAATCGGAAGAAATTGTAAAGTCATTAGAAGTCAATGCAGTTCCCGTTAGTTTTGTAGAACTTAACAATCCAGCCGGACACGATAGTTTTTTATTACCAAGTGAACAACAAGATTCAATCCTTAGAGATTTTTTAAGTTCTACGGATGAAGGAGTTTTCCTTTGAATATCCATACTAATGAAGCATTGGGCCTAGATCTAAAAAATCGTCCAGACATTTCATACATTGCCAATCTAGTAAAACCTGGCGAAAGAGTTTTGGATCTTGGTTGCGGTTACGGCGAACTGATGTTAATCTTAAAAAACAAAGGTGTTCGCGTTCAGGGTATCGAAAAAGATGATAAATGTATCATTCAGTGTGTGAAAAAAAGTTTGTATGTACATCATGGAGACATTGATGACGGATTGAAACACCATTTGGATCATAGTTTTGATTTTGTCATCCTAAACCAAACCATACAACAGACGTTAAATCCTGGAGAAATCATCAAAGAATGTTTGCGAATTGGAAAACAAGTCATCATCGTTTTTCCAAATTTCTCTCATTGGCAAATCCGTTCTTCGATCCTACTCAGTGGAAAAACTCCTGTGACAGAACTTATGCCTTTCCATTGGTATGATACACCCAACTTACATTACCTTTCTGGAAAAGACTTTGAAGATTTTTGTGACTTCGAGCGAATCAAAGTTTTACACCGAGCATTTTTCAATCGAACAAGACAAATTAAATTGTTTCCTAATTTATTTGCTACGTTGGCTTTATTTGTGATACGTGCTTAAGATTCCAGCATATCGTATCCCTGGTAATTTCAACTTACCTTTTAGAAACTAAAAAAATCGGAAATTTTAATTCTCGGAAACGCAACGTACATATCCACTTGCGTCTTTAAATTCATAGGACTGGTTTCCAATATTAAAATCGACCATATAGGTTTGTTGGTCTCCTAAAGCCTGAAAAGTTTGAGTGCTCCAATACCTGGCTGCTTGCGCATTTGGAAATAGGACCGGGTCGGCAGTAGCACCTGGGTATTTAGTAGTATCACCCACTGTAGAACAACCATCTTCCCCGGTGATCTCCCCCGTATTAGTCGCACTGCAGCGAATGATAGAAAACATTTCAGCAAAGAAGGGAAGTCGCCAATTCTTTCTACCATAGGCATTGGAATTACTACGATCCAAGCAGGAAGCATACACTGGCCCTTTGTCGACTAAAGCAGTGTTTACTCCTCCATTACAAGCATTGGGGTTAGTGGAGGCATTGTAACCGTCAGATGCCGTACAAAAAACTAAGGCTTGTAGTGCACCGAATGTACAATCCCCCTTCCCGACTCCAATACTAGTTCCCTCTGGATTCCAAGATGAACCGTAAGTACAACGATCCCATAGAAGGCTTTTGCCTCCCACAATGGTGCGAACAAAAGGACAAGTGACTTTTGTATTGATAAATCCATCTCCTGTCCAAGTACCCCGATCCCAGACCATACAGTGCACATCGACAGGTTGTGTGGGAAAATCGAGTTGGATGTATTTAGGAGAGGCAAATACAGATAAAGTAAAGGACCCATTAGTTACAACAGTCGTATAACTTCCATCAGATGGAGAAAGTATAGTAAGAGGTGAATTGTTGAGACCTGTTACAGTTCCTTTTATCGTAAAGGGACGCGGATGGGCAACAATCCACTCTTCAGTGAGACGAGTCTCCCAAAACTCATTCGTATAGGGATCTCCCGGATTCTTTCTCCAATCAGGTTTACAAAAAAACATGAAAAGGATAATCCCTAAAATGAAAAATCGATGAGTTGAAAAGATCTGAAAGTATAACATTCTTTACAGATGCCAACGCTTTCAAAGATTCAAATGAACACAATGAATGTTTTGTTATTTAAAAATGGATGTCTGTGGTGGTATTTATGACTTGGTGTTTTTGGGATTCAACGGTATACTTTCCACGCCCTAATCGAACTGGGTGGGGTTATCCACCCGCCACCCAATAACGCCTGTTTACCACGACTTAAGTAAAAAGGAAAACGCTTTGTTTGGATGATGGATTTTTATTCTAAAAAGTTCATATTTGTAAAAAAGCCCGGCAATCACTCCGGGCTTTTTAGCTGTACGACGATTCTTCAATCCCTATAGATATCGAATGATTTTCGAAATCCTTTAGGGAATTCCCATAAATTTCGTAAAAAATGAACTGACTTAAATCTAAAAAAAAGTCTTAAGAGACTAATGCTTAAGAATTAAATGGATTAAAAAAACCTAACAAGAAAATACGACATCGTATCAGGTATATCAAACTAAATATTCGAAAAGGTTTTCATCCTGATTGACCAAAGTATAGTTTAGGTGGAAGACATCCATCCTTTGTATTAAAGATTGGAAGTCGTCTTTAGATTTTAATTCAATACCGATGAGCGCTGGACCCGATTCTTTATTATTCTTTTGAATGAATTCAAATCTAACAATGTCATCATTTGGTCCGAGAATCTCATTCACAAATTGTTTGAGAGCTCCGGGTCTTTGTGCAAATCGTACGATAAAATAATGTTTTAAACCTTCATACAAAAGAGATCGTTCTTTGATTTCCTGCATCCGATCGATATCGTTATTTCCTCCACTTAAAATACAGACTACTTTTTTTCCGCGTATTTGATCAGCATATTGGTCAAGGGCGGAAATACTTAGAGCACCTGCAGGTTCTGCCACAATTGCATCTTCATTGTAGAGTTTTAACAGAGTAGAACTTACTTTCCCTTCGGGAACGAGTAACATATCAGTGAGAATTTCTTTGCAAATCGGAAAAGTTAGATCCCCTACTTTCTTTACTGATGCCCCATCCACAAATTTTTGAATTTTTTCTAAAGTCACTGGTTTCCCTTGTTTCAGTGCTTCCGTCATGGAAGGAGCACCGGTTGGCTCCACTCCAATGATCTTTGTATTGGGAGAATGTTCTTTAAAATAACTACCGAGACCTGCACAGAGTCCACCTCCGCCTACAGGAACAAACACATAATCAAAATTAGACTCTTCATCCAAAATTTCTTTTGCTACTGTCCCTTGCCCTTCCATAACTTTGATATGATCAAAAGGAGGAATAAAAACTTTTCTGTTTGCATTGGCAAATTCAAGAGCCACAAATTGGCATTCATCAAACGTATCCCCTACAAGTACAATCTCTATCCAATCACCGCCAAACATCTTCACTTGGTTGATTTTTTGTTTTGGAGTGATCGCTGGCATATAAATCACACCATGAATCTGCAAAAGTTTACAGGAAAAGGCAACACCTTGGGCGTGATTGCCTGCACTTGCACAAACCACTCCTCTTTTTTTTTCCTCTGAGTTTAAACTTTGAATTAGATAGTAAGCTCCTCGAATTTTATAAGAACGAACTACTTGCAAGTCCTCACGTTTGATAAAAATTTTTGCACCGAAACTTTCAGATAACTTAGCATGGAATTGTAATGGAGTTTTAAATACGATCGATTGGAGTACTTTGTATGCAGAATCAATATCTAATTTCATAGAGTTTCACTCACAATTTCTATTAATTCTTACCTTCCATATTTGGAGAATGAATTTATCTTTAGAATTAAAAAAAATGAATATAGAATGCCACCGAAACGAAGATAAATTCTAAATAAGCTCAACAGTAGTATGTAATACATTTATAAAAAATCGAATCAATGGAAAATAGAAAACGATGAATATATCTAATTAGGAACTTAGGATTTGTTTAGAGGGAATTTAAAAAAAAGAAAATCGAGAAACCAAAGGAAGGGCCCCAACCACCCTGCCCAAACCTTTGGTTTCTCTTATCCTATTACTGGAGCAATCTCATCACTGACTGAGACTTCATGTTTGCTTGCGCAAGCATTGATGTAGCAGCCTGAGTTAAGATTTGGTATCTCGTGAAACTGGTCATTTGTTCAGCCATGTCAGTATCACGGATACGAGACTCAGAAGCTTGTGTATTTTCATAAGCGTTCATAAGTCCTTTCGCAGCATGCTCCATACGGTTGTAATAAGCACCAAGGTCAGCTCTTTGTTTAGAGATCACTCTTAATGCATCATCACAAAGTCCGATCACGGAGTTTGCTTTCCCTGCAGTCGAAAGAGAGATGAAAGTAAGAACCGTAGGGTTTCTTAATCCCAATGCCGCAGTGTTCATTGTTTCAATGTACACGCGCTCTCTTTGGTGCATGTTAGCTCCAATATGGAACCACATACTAGCAGTTGGGTTGAGTCGTGCAAACGCTCCTGTAAGCAGTTTCATTTTATTGAATTCTGCTTGAGAAGCAATACGATCGATCTCGTCCACTAGCTGTGAAACCTCGACTTGGATCTGTTGTCTATCTTCTTCCGAGTAGATACCGTTCGCAGCTTGCACCGCGAGTACACGAACACGTTGAACGATTTCGTGTGTTTCTTGAAGATATCCTTCCGCCGTTTGAATGAGGGACATACCATCTTCAGTATTCTGTTCTGCACGTCGAAGACCAGCAATCTGAGTTCTCATTTTCTCAGACACTGCAAGTCCAGATGCGTCATCTCCTGCTTTGTTAATACGCATACCAGAAGACAACTTTTCGATATCTTTGCTCAGGTTCGCGTCGTTAGACTTCAAAGTTCTGTGTGCAAAGATCGCACTTACGTTGTGGTTGATAATCATCCGGGTTCCTCCTTGAATCCGTTCTCTCGCCACCCGAAAACCAATCGAGTCCGAGAAATTGATGAATTTTCGAAGAGGCCATCCTTGGCCCTTTCAAGATAAGGATCGGTCATTCCGGTAGGGAGGATAATAGGGAAAAAGAAATAAAATTTGAATAAAAATAGAACTTCCCCTTTTCTAAAATATGTCCTAGTAAATCTATGGAAGTGGATTTCAGAAAAAAGGCAGGCTTTTTACGTGTTAAAGACCATTTATCTAGCAAACCCCCGTGGATTTTGTGCAGGAGTGAAGTATGCCATTTCCTACGTGGAGACAGCGTTCCAGGAAAACCCTGACAGCCCCCTCTATGTTCGTAAAGAAATTGTGCACAACCAAAGAGTTGTAGAGGAAATGAAGAAAAAGGGAATTCGGTTTATCAACGAACTGAAAGAAGTGCCAGACGGGGCGACAGTTGTCTTTTCTGCCCATGGAGTCTCTCCTGAAGTAGTCAAGGAAGCCACGGAAAGGAAGATGAAGATTGGGGATGCCACCTGCCCACTTGTTACCAGAGTGCACAAAAAAGCCCGTAATTTAAGAGACACTCACCAAATCATCTATATTGGTCACAGAGGACATGATGAAGCCATCGGTACGATGGGTGAAGCCCATATGTTCTTGGTAGAATCACCAGAAGACGTGGAAAATTTAAAAGAAAAAGTTAACAAAGAAAAACCTCTCACTTATTTAATGCAGACTACACTTTCTGTGGCAGATACTAAAAATATAGTAAAAAAAATAGAAGAAGTTTTCCCATATGTGGAACATCCACAAAAAGATGATATTTGTTATGCGACAACCGAGAGACAAGAAGCAGTTCAATCTATGTTAGAATCGGTGGATGCTATGTTAGTCATCGGTGCCGAAAATTCTTCCAATTCTGTTCGCCTTTGCCAATTGGCAAAAAAAACTAGACCAGCCAGTTTTCAGATTTCTAGAAAAGAAGACGTAGATCCAGATCATATTAAAAATTCAGGGATCCAAATACTGGGAATTACAGCGGGAGCATCTAGTCCTCAAATTCTTGTGGATGAAATTGTGGGAGAAATCTTAAAACATTTTCCCGAAGCACAGGTATCTTTATTTCCGGCAAGCCGGGAAGATACTATGAGTTTTAAACTTCCGAAAGAATTACTCAAACAATATTAGTATGGATTTAGATCCTTGGTCATTACTCAAAGCTTCTTTAGAAGGAGATGACTCGGGAACTAGTATTTTATCCATCGATAAATCTGCGAAAAAGTTTGAAATCATCATTAAAAATCAGGCATTTTTATCCTTAGAATCTGGATTTGAATTAGAGGGATTTCTTTGTAAAAAAATAGAAAACTCAGACTTTTCAACAGAACTTATCTATAAGACCAATGGAACAATTCTTGAGACATCGTTTGGCAAGTTTCAATTTCCCGAAGGGGAAAAAAACAAGGATTATACGAAGTTTTGTATCAAAGACATTACTACGAAACAAAGACAAGAAGAGGAAATTGCTTGGCGATTACGATTTGAACTAGGAGTTGCTTCTTCTATCCAAATCCTAATCCAACAACACTCAATCCGCGAAGGTCTACCGCAGGCCCTCTATCAACTGTTATACTTTACAGAAATGGATTCTGTCTTTTTCTTAAAATACGAATCCATTGATAATAAGGATCGACTCCAAATTTGGGTCAACGAACGAAAGACTACAAAATATCCCCTTTTGCCACAAGAATGGCAGAATGAAGATTGGTATGATTTAGGACTCGGACGTTGGATACATAAACTAAAAAGAGGAAAAACAATCTATTTAACTCAAAGCAAAGCTATGCCTAGAGAAAAGTGGTTCTTTGAACAAACCAAAGCCGAAACCCTCCTTCTCATTCCTGTCCTCTTCGAAAATAAATTCTTAGGGATCCTGGGTTTTTTAAAATACAAAAAAAACTCTCCAATCCAACAAGAGAATCTTTTGATCTATCAGACTGTCAGTCGATGGATGGGTTTATTTGTACAAAGAGATATAGATCTGGCAGAACTCAATCGATACAAGTCCACATTAGAATCTTTAATTTTAGAACGAACTGTAGATCTCGCAAAAACCAAAGAAGAATTGGAACGTGCCTACCGAGCCAAAACGGAATTTTTAGCTCATATGAGCCATGAACTAAGAACCCCGTTGAATTCCATCATCGGGTTTTCTAAGCTCATTCAATTGCCTGAATCTGATAAAACAGGAAAAGAGTATTTAAATTATATTTATACGGGTGGAACAAGACTTCTTAATATGATTAATGAAATTCTAAATCTGATGAAAATTGAGTCGGGACAGATTAAGATCCAGTTAACAACGTTTAGACCGGAAGATCTATGTCGCCAAACATTGGATTTAGTCCAACCCCAAGCAAATGCCAAAGGAATGGAAATTCGATTTCGCCCACCGTTACAATCCAAATCCCTGACTTCTGATTCCGGTAAAATCCAACAAATCCTATTAAACCTGATCTCCAATGCGATTAAATATGCAAATCACCCTTATGTTGAATTGGATTGTGAATGGATCGATGATTCTCTTGAAATTTCCGTCAGGGATTTTGGGCCTGGGATCTCAGAAGAAGATCAAATTCGGATTTTCCATACCTTCACTCGGTTAAACGACGATGGAAATATTGAAGGAACAGGGCTTGGTCTTTCTATTTCGCAGGGACTGGCAATTCGGCTTGGCGGTACCATAGAACTCACCTCTCAACTAGGGCAAGGGTCCAATTTTAAACTCAAGTTACCTGAAATAATAAAATAAAGGAATTGAACCCTGTAGAATTTTACCATAGGATTTCCGATAATCTATATGGTGGAATCGAACGTAAACCAAAATCAGTCCTCAAATGTATTAGGAAAGGAACACCTTCGGCGTCCCAAGGAACCAATCTTAATCATAGAAGATAAAAAGGAAAACCAAGTCCTTTTGGAAGCAATTTGCAAACGTATTGGAATGGAATCTGCTATTGCGGAAGACGGCAAAGTGGCGCTAGAAATGGCTTCAAAACGTCCATATAGTTTGTATTTAGTAGATTTGATGATGCCAGTTTTGGATGGAAAAACCTTCATCCAAGAAAGAAAAAAATTAGAACCTTCCGCGGTATTTATCATCCAAACTGCCATCGACCAAATCGATGAAATTATCGAAATTATGAAATTGGGTGTTTATGATTATCTTTTGAAACCCCTTCATATAGAAATTGTAGCAGATCGTCTGGAAAAAGCACTAGAATACGTCTACTTAAAGCGAATGGAATCTCTTCTCATTGATGAGGAATCAAAAGAATTAAAAAGCCAATTAGAATGGCTAAATTACAAAGAATCTCATCGGAAAACTAACGAAATCAATTCCGAACTTCATTCGATTTTAAACATAAAAACTACATTAATGCAAGGTTCAGGCCTCGGAGCCATGTCGACGATCATTGACTCCATTCAACAAATGAAAATAGACCAAGGTAAGGACTACTCTATCAATAAAGAGTTTTGGGATCTACTATTTGAAAATCATGAACATAATATCACTATGATGAAAGGTTTAGACCTTGCAGTAGAAATCATCCAAAAAGATACAAATTTGGTTAGGACTAAAAGCGAAGACTTACTTGGCATTTTGCCCGCACTCATTGAAAACTTTAGAGAAGAAATTTCTGAAAAGGAATTAAAGGTAAATCTGCCAGTTGTAAAACAGTCAGTGTTTCTCGACATTGATTTAGAATCGATGAAGGTGGCAATTCATGAAATTATCACAAACGGACTCAAATATTCTAAAAGAAAATCTCATTTTGATGTCTTTGTCACCTTTGTAGATGGTTATTTTTGTTTATCTGCAAAAAACAATATCATAGAAGATGAGTATGCAAAACAACTGGCTCAGTCAGAAAAAAAACTTGTAGAACCATTCTATCGCATTCATCCGCCGGTGGAAAGTTTCTATTCAAAAGAAAAATTTAGCTTGGGTCTTGGGTTGACCATGGTAGATTTTATCCTCCACAGACACAATGGAATGTTTTTTATACGAAACGCAATCGACCATACAACAGAAGTAAAAGCGGACTGTATCATCGCCGAAATATTTTTACCAATCCAAAACGATAAGGGAACAAAACATGAATAGAAAGATATTGATTATTGATGACTCTGCGGTATTCCGAAAAATCATCTCAGTCCATCTAAAAAACGCAAACTTTGATTTGATAGAAGCTGGTGATGGATTAGAAGGATTAAAACAATTAGAATCAAATGAAGTCGATTTAATCGTTTCTGATATGAATATGCCGAATATGGATGGAATCAGCTTTATAAAAAAAGTAAAAGAAAATTCTAAATTTAAATTTACACCCATCATCATGTTAACCACAGAATCTCAACCTGAAAAAAAACAACAAGGAATGGATGCTGGTGCAAAAGCATGGCTTACAAAACCCTTCTCCCCTGAAGAGTTGTTAGATACTATTTCAAAACTACTACCATAATCATGGAACCGGTACAAAACCTTAGGAAAACAAATTCAGGCTTTGAAATCTCTTGGGAAGGGTATTTAACCGTACCTTTTGTACAAGAATGGAAAAATTTAACTGACATTTGGACAATTTCCAAAGGCAACACCATCCAACTTGATTTAAATGGAATCCAGAGAATTGATTCTGCAGGAATTCAGTTTTTGATGTATTTAAAAACATTAAGCCAAAAAAAACATTTTTTGATCCAACTTTCAAACCACTCCCTACCTGTTTTAAAAGTTTTGGACTTACTTGGTCTTGTTAGCTTTTTTGGCGACCGGGTTAAAGTTAAAAAAGAACATTCTGCTGAAGTAGAATTTCGGTATGGAACAAGGAAAGCCAACTGATGGATTTAACAGAGGTTATAGATGCCTATTTAGTTGAATCAGAAGAGTTTCTTCGTGATATGGAATCTATCCTTCTACGTACAGAAGTATCTATCCCTACCGATGAGGATCTGAACGCCATCTTTCGTGTGGTACATACGATTAAAGGTACAGCGGGTATGTTTGGTTTTGGCACTACAGTAAAATTTACACATGTAGTAGAAAATCTTTTGGACCAATTGAGGTCCCACGAAATTCCTTTCCAACCTGAACTAACAGAAATTTTATTAAAAGCAAAAGACCATCTTTCCTATCTAGTAGCAGAAGAAACCAAAGGCAAAATTCCAGAGTCAAAAATTGTCTTTGGAAATCAAATTTTGGATTTAATGAAGCCATTCCAAAAATCGGATAGTGACAATATAGCGAAAAATCAAAACCCAAAAGACATACAAACTCCAAAACAAGATGTTAATTTAAACAGCCCCCTTGAATCCGAAAATAATTATTCAAAACAAAAACAAGACTCTTCTATACCCGGTTATTTGATTTCTTTTCGGCCCAACAGAAACGTATTTGCCCAAGGACTCGATCCCATCTCGTTTATCGGATACTTAAAGAAAATCGGAAAAATCCAAGCTTTAAAAACAATTGCAGAGACAATTCCAAACTCTGATGAATTTGATCCCGAATCCTGTTATCTAGGTTTCGAAATCCATTTCGTGAGTGATTCCGATTTAGAAGCTGTTCGCAAAGTATTTAACTTCATTGAAAGTGATTCATTTTTACACATCCTCCCTCCTGGCTCAAACGTGGAAGATTTGGCCGACCTATCAGGTCAACTTCCAGAAGAAGAAATTTTACTCGGGAATATTTGGAAAGAAATCCAAATCCTAACCGATGCTACATTAATTAACTACTATGAAGAATTGAAAGTTCGTAAAACAGGGATTTCCAATTCCGCCATAAAAAGCCAAACTTCTGCATCCATCCCGGAACCAATACAGGAAACCGAGGAATCAAAAAATCCAACAAATACTCAGAAGGATCAAAATAAATCTTCAACAATTAAGGTAGATTCAAAACGAATTGATAAACTTATCAATCGTGTAGGAGAACTAGTCGTTTCCTGTGCCAATATGAACCAACTCATTGGTTCGATGGAGGATTCCAATCTACAAGAATCTTCCATGCTTGCCATGAGATTACTCAATGAAGTAAGAGAAATTTCACTAAAACTAAGAATGGTTCCTATCGGGGATACTTTTCAAAAATATACAAGAACTGTTCGAGATTTAGGAAAAGATTTAGGTAAAGATATTAAACTGATAACAGAAGGTAATGAAACTGAACTTGATCGAAACATAGTAGATAAGTTAGGTGACCCGCTGACCCATTTAGTAAGAAATGCCTGCGATCATGGTTTAGAATCAACAGAAGAACGAATCAAAAAGGGAAAACCCAAACAAGGTACGATCAAACTCAATGCATTCCATGAAGCGGGAAGTGTTGTTATAGAAATTACTGATGACGGGAATGGTATTCAAAAAGAAAAAGTTTGGCAAAAGGGAATTGAAAAAGGACTTGTTTCTGGACCTTTACCGGATGCAGAGGAAGATGTTTTTAAACTTCTTTTTCATCCTGGACTTTCTACTGCCTCGAAGGTAACCAATGTGTCAGGTCGGGGTGTAGGGCTTGATGTTGTTTTACAAAACATAGAATCTTTACGTGGAACGATTGCAGTCAAATCCACTCCGAACCAAGGAAGTTGTTTTACGATTCGTCTACCTTTAACCCTTGCGATCATAGATGGTTTTTTAGTAGAGGTAGGCAAAAATCAATTCATCATTCCTATGGATATGGTTTTGGAATGCCTTCACTTTACAGACGAGAACAAAATGGACTCAAACCATTTCTTTGCTCTTCGAGGAAATTTGATACCTTTCCTACGTCTCAAAGATTATTACCCAACAGAAGATTCTGGAGAGAGTTCCCGTGAAAATATTGTCATTGTTCGGAACGGAGAAAAAAAGGCTGGAATCGTTGTAGAACGACTTCTCGGAGAATACCAAACGGTAATCAAACCGATGGGATCCGTATTCCGCCATGTAAAAGGTGTTAGTGGTTCAAGTATTTTAGGTGATGGAAATGTTGCACTCATTATAGACATTCCATCTCTATTCGAACGAACCATTGCAGTTGAAAACGAAAGATTATTAAAATGAAGAGGATGATATGAAAAATGTAAAGATTAGCACAAAGCTGATAGGTTTTTTCCTTACGGGTCTACTATTTGTAATTTGGACTTCGTTTTATACTTGGGGAATGCTGAGTAAGTCGGGTATTTCGGAAGAAAAGACTAAGGTGCAACTTCAAAAAACAGAAAACCTAACTTCGGTTTGGAACTTAAGCCAATCCATACAATCCGATCTCTTCACTGCCCTACAATCACAGGAAATAGACAAAACATCTATTGCAAAAATCAAATATGATTTAGAAAAACTGAATTCTGCTTGGGAACAAATTACAAACCTCCCCAATTCTCCCGAAGAATCAGCCATCCTAAAAACAGCGATAACACAGAAAGAAGAATACAGTGTTTTGGTTAAATCTTTTCTAAACGAACCTGACGATCTCACAAAAAAAGAACTCTTAAAGTCTACCCTTACGGAACTTTGGAAACCCTACTCTTTCTCTATTTCCAAATGGAACACTCTATTACAAAAAGAAAGTATATCTGAAATTGCCAAAGAAGATTCAAAACCGTTAGAAACACTTTCTCCTTTTTTTCTCTCTGGTGCTGTCTTTCTAACGATCACCGCATTTTTACTTTTCCTTTTACTCAGACAAGTGGGAAAACCGCTCCAAGATGCGATTCAAATCAAAACGGCATTGGATTGTGTATCTACCAATGTAATGATTTCTGATCTAGACTTAAATGTAGTTTATATGAATAAGGCGATTCATTCTATGTTTGGGAAATCGGAAGCGGATATCAAAACTCAAATTCGAAACTTTTCACTCAAAGATTTGATGGGAAGCAATATTGATAGTTACCATAAAGATCCAAGCCACCAAAGAAAACTTCTTGGTTCATTTACTTCAGAACACAAAACGAGCATTAAAATCGGGAACCGCGAATTCAATTTAATTGCAAACCCAATCATTACTAGTTCTGGCGAACGATTGGGTAGTGTTGTGGAATGGGCGGATGTAACAGAAGCGAATGCAAATTCAAAAGCCATCGAAAGATCTCAAGCAACCGTAGAATTCAATATGGATGGAAGTATTGTCACTGCGAACGAAAACTTTCTTACTCTTATGAATTATAGTATGAATGAAATCAAAGGGCAAAACCACAGGATCTTTCTCGAAACACAAGAAGCAAATTCAGAAGCCTATCGTCAATTTTGGGCGGCGCTCAATCGTGGAGAATTTCAATCTGCTGAATACAAACGTATTGGTAAAAATGGAAAAGAAGTTTGGATCCAGGCGATTTATACTCCTATTATAGATGCAAACGGAAAACCATACAAAGTCATTAATTTTGCAACAGACATCACAGAAAATAAAAAACAAGTAAGAGAGTTTATTGGTCAAATTGAAGCCATCAATAAGGCTCAAGCAACGATTGAATTCAATATGGATGGAACCATTATCACTGCAAATGATATCTTCTTAAAAACCATGGGCTACGGTTTACAAGAAGTTGCAGGAAAACACCATAGAATGTTTGTGGAACCTGCCATGGTCAATTCGGAAGATTACCGTCAGTTCTGGGCAGGTTTAAACCGAGGTGAATTTCAAACCTCAGAATATAGAAGGATTGGAAAAGGGGGAAAAATTGTATGGCTCCAAGCAACCTACAACCCCATCCTCGACTTAAATGGAAAACCTTACAAAGTCATAAAATTTGCCTCAGATATAACTGAACAAAAGAATGTAGCAATCGAAACGGCTCGAATTGTAGACGATTTAGTCATTGGACTTTCTGCTTTGGAGAATGGAGATTTAACACAACTCATTACCAATGAATATGATGGTGGGTTTGCAAAACTAAGAGATTCCTTTAACAATACCTCTAAAAAACTTGTAGATATCATCAACGACGTAAGAACCAATACAGATGCTCTTGTCAATGCTGCTGACGAAGTGGCGTCCACAGCCAGTACACTTTCACAAGGTGCCAGTGAACAGGCGGCATCTGTAGAAGAAACTTCTGCTTCCTTAGAGGAAATGGGAGCCTCCATTGATCAAAATGCTGAAAATGCAAAACAAACGGATACCATTGCCACTAAATCGGCAAAGGATGCAAAACAAGGTGGAGAAGCCGTAAAAAACACAGTTACAGCAATGAAGGAGATTGCGGACAAAATATCTATCATTGAAGATATCGCATACCAAACCAACTTACTGGCATTAAATGCAGCCATCGAAGCAGCAAGGGCCGGGGAACACGGAAAAGGATTTGCTGTAGTAGCTTCAGAAGTTAGAAAACTGGCAGAACGTTCACAAAAATCTGCTAATGAAATCGGAAGTTTAGCTGGAAGTTCTGTTCAAATTGCTGAATCTGCTGGAAAACTCATTGAAGAAATTGTTCCTGCCATCAATAAAACTGCGGACCTTGTCCAAGAGATAACTGCAGCAAGCCAAGAGCAGTCCTCAGGTGTCAATGAAGTCAATAAAGCAATGGGACAACTGGACCAAGTTTCTCAACAATCGGCAAGTGCTTCGGAAGAATTAGCAGCCATTGCAGAAGAACTCCAAGCCCAAGCAGAAAAACTTCTATCTTCTATTAGTTTTTTCAAACTGGGTAAACAAGCAAACTTCCAATCTGTTGTAGAATCCAAACATACAAAACCAGTAGCAAAACCTACGGGCAGACTACAAACACCGAATGCCAGAAAAGCGGATCCGTCCGATGACAATGGCAAGTTTCAGAAGTATTAAAGAAGGATACCTATATGCAGGAACTCCAATATTTAACTTTTTTAATTTCGGAAGAACTTTTCGGACTCGGAATCTTGTACATCAAAGAGATCATAGAATTTGAATCTGTGACCCATGTTCCGATGATGCCAGAATACATTCCTGGTGTGATTAACCTCAGAGGGAATGTAGTACCAGTCATTGATCTCAATATGAGATTCTACAAAAAGAAAACGGAAACAAATCGTAAAACCTGTATCATCATTACAGAAATCAAGATGGAAAACGAAATCATAGATGTGGGTCTTCTTGTGGATGCGGTCAATGAAGTAGTCGATATTACTCCTGATTCCATTGAAGAACCACCTAGTTTTGGTTCGAAAATCCGATTGGATTTTATCCAAGGTCTTGGAAAATTAGAAAATAAATTTGTGATTATTCTGAAAGTGAACCAAATTCTGGAACTTTCGGAGTTACAAACGATCCAAGAAACATCGTCAAATGTGATGTGATGGATTCACCTAATGAAGTAGTAGATCGTTTTCTAAACCCTGGAGAAATTTTCTTCGGAGGTCCTGAATTTAGGGTCAAAACTTTACTTGGGTCCTGTGTATCTATTGTGTTATGGCATCCCAACCGTCATTTAGGTGGGATGTGTCATTACCTCCTCCCTACCCCGGCAGATCTGCATTCAGAAAAAACTCACAAATATGGAGTCGATGCAGTTGCTTTCTTTTTATCTGAAATGAAAAAACGTA
The DNA here is from genome assembly GCF_000332495.1 of Leptospira terpstrae serovar Hualin str. LT 11-33 = ATCC 700639. Lineage (NCBI taxonomy): Bacteria > Pseudomonadati > Spirochaetota > Leptospiria > Leptospirales > Leptospiraceae > Leptospira > Leptospira terpstrae. Next base: position 618,912 of record NZ_AOGW02000010.1, read on the forward strand.
GATCACAGCCAAACGAATATTACGCGAAGGTATTTGGAGGATCCAATATGTTTCTGCATGAAGAACGAGAAATTTTAAAGGATAATTCCTCATTAAACGTTGGAGCTCGCAATGCAGAGTTTGCTAAAAAAATTCTAAAAGAAAATGAAATCAAAATTCTTTCCGAAGACCTTGGTGGAACATTATCAAGGAAAATATATTTTACTGTTTGGGACGGAGAAGTCTGGGTAGAGAAAAAATAGTTTTATGAAAAAAATCAAAGTTTTTGTAATCGATGATTCTGCAGTCGTAAGACAAGTGTTAACTGAAATTTTCAAATCAGATTCCAATTTTGAATTTTTAGGTAGCGCTTCGGATCCTCTATTTGCATTAGATAAAATGAATAATAATTGGCCTGATGTGATTGTCCTGGATATAGAGATGCCAAGAATGGATGGGTTATCGTTTTTAAAAAAAATCATGTCGGAAAGGCCTACTCCCGTTGTGATTTGTTCCACATTAACTACGGAAGGTTCGGATACTGCAATGTTTGCCATGAGTCTTGGTGCTTGTGATATCATTACAAAACCAAAAATCGGATTAAAAGATTTTTTAAATGAAAGCACAATTGAACTCACAGACGCGGTGATGGCAGCTGCCGCAGTATCTTTAAAAGCACTTCCCTCACTATCGAACCAAAAGCAGTTCACAGTAAAACTAGATAAAAAACAAGATATCTCCCAACTACAAGCAACTGAAAAAATTGTTGCGATTGGAACCTCCACTGGGGGAACAATTGCCCTGGAAGAAGTCCTTACTAAACTGCCAAGAGACAAAACACCGGGCATTGTCATTGTCCAACATATGCCTGAAAAGTTTACAGAAACATTTGCCAAACGTTTGGATTCCATTTGTGAAATCAGTGTCAGAGAAGCAAAAGATGGAGACCGAGTGGTTAGAGGATTGGCCCTCATTGCTCCAGGGAATCGCCATATGACTGTGAAACGTTCGGGAGCCCAATACTATGTAGAAATTACAGATGGTCCTCTCGTCAATCGCCACAGACCATCAGTGGACGTCCTATTTCGTTCTGTCGCAAGGCATGTGGGAAAAAATTCGAAAGGAATCATCATGACAGGGATGGGAGATGATGGGGCTTCTGGATTACTGGAAATGAAAGATGCGGGTGCTGATACCATAGCACAAAATGAAGAAACATCTGTTGTGTTTGGAATGCCAAAGGAAGCAATCAAGAGAGGAGGTGTAAACCACATCCTCCCCTTAACTGAAATTTACAAAACGATTGTGGGTTACGGTTAGTTAACCGAGACCCAACTCTTTCGTTACTTTTACTTTTCTTGCCCGAATGTCCTCAGGAGACTCTTCCTTCAAAATTTCATCCGGTTTGATTTTAAAAATGGCTTGAGCTTTCGACACAATCTTTCCATCAGAATCTACCATTAGATTTTTAACAATGGTTCCGCTCACAGGAGCTAGAATTTTGTTAAACATCTTCATTACTTCAATGATGAAGAGAGGTTGTCCCGCTTGGAAATGGTCACCTTCATTGATCAATTGAGGTAGATTTGGTGCTTCTTTAGAATAGAACATTCCACCCATTGGTGCCACAATTTCATCCCCAGACATTTTTGGTGGTGGGTTCAATGTTTTAATGTAGGCATCTCTTGTGTCTTTGTTTTTAAATTCATCCGGAACCACTCCGTCCAAATCAGCATTCACATCCAAACCAAAGAAATTGGATTTGATACCAATTTTTGGAAGGAGTAAAAGAGTCTCAAGACCTGCTTGGAATCCGTTATGGCTTGCAACCGATGCAGACCAAAGTTCATCCGAAATTGTTTTGGAAGGATTTTTACCCTTTGTTAATGCCTCAGACAAATCTTTCCAGGAACTAAGACCTGTGCGATTGGCCAATTCAGAATAGAATGCTTTTGCTTCTGTCAGAAGATTTGCATCATGATCCCAAATTTTTTCGGAGCTCGCTTTCTCTTCTGTCGTATCTAAGTTCAAATAGTAATACAACGAATCCAAAAATTGGATCGGGTTTTCAGAGAAAGTAATGTTACTTCCATTTCTAGTCCAAAGTTTGCCATCGAAGTAACCAAGAAAACCACCCAAAAGGTGTGGGTTCGCAAGAAGTCGCTCTAAAGGACGAATGACAAGAGTCATCTTTTTGTTTAAGATTTTTTTAAGCTCAGGATCTGCTGCTTTTGTTTTTTCGGTCCAAAGATACTCTAAATCTAGATCATTGATGATGGATTGTAAAGCACCGATTCCTGCAAGATAAGAAATCATAAACGCAGTAGATGGTTTGAACATAGCATCCTTACCCAAAATCCATTGGATGAGTCCGTAGTGAACAAGTAAGTTTGTTTCTAAGTTTTGGCCCCTAAGCTCAGTTTTGCGAAGTATGTTTCCTAAAATTTCTAAGTTTTCCGTTCTAGAGTTTCCATAAGAAACAATAAGAGCTACGTTAGAATCATAAGCCCCAGCTAGATTGTAATGAACAAAGGCACCTGTATCCGGGTTACGTGTACAAATTCCTTGGTCATCCCTAATCTCTTCAGGAAGGGAATTGGACCAGTTTTGGATGATTCCACCCGCATGTGGTTGGAGTGCACGGTTTGTTGCATTGATTCGAACTTCCGCTCCCGATACGTTTCTTACAATTCGCTCCGGTTTAGGAACCCTTGGACCATGAATCGAAAGAACAGCCATTGCTTCCACGAGGGAATCAATGTAAAAGAAATCATTTGGATCACTCGGATTGGTGAACTTCATTTTGTACACCATCTCCGTCACACGGTGTTCCACCTGAATCCTTGTGTTTACTTCCATAAAGAAGAAACTATTTCCTTCCACAATACATTCAAAAGTAGAAACTGAATTCAAACGAATGGCTTTTCCAAACACTTCTGCTTGGTTTTCCATATCCTTTAAAGTTTGCACATCTTTGTCGAGAATGGCAGCTTTTTTGGAATTGGAAGAACGAACTAAATCAGCTTCTTTTTGTAGTAACTCAACAGTTTGCGAAATCTCTAAAAGTTTTTGTTCGTGCATTTGTAAGGAACAATCACGTCCACCAAGGGACAAAGACCATTCCCCGTTACCAATCAACTGGATTTCGTTATGGCGAGTGTTTTCAATATTTAACTCAATAAGGAAGTTTCTATTGGAACCAACGGCAGTGACTTTCGATTCTGCAAGGATTTCCATGACCGCTGCATCAATTTCTGATTTTTCACTGATGACACGTTGTCCCTTTCCCCCACCACCACCGATGTATTTGAATCGAACCCGTTTGCCAGGATATTTTTTCCAAATTTCTTCGCAAAGGATCGCAGACTCTTTTTGTAAGTCTGGGATGGAAGTAATGTCTATGGTTTTTTCATAAGAAAGTTGGAGTAAATCTTCTGCATTGTCTTCCAGTGATTTTGAATCATTGAAAGAGAAGGTTAAGTTATTTTCCTTAGCAACTTTCAAAAGTCCGTCTTTGGAATTTCCCGTTTTTCGAAGTAAGGCAAGTGCAGTGATATTATCCACACCTGGGGTTACCGAGACATTGAGACTTCTTGCTAGTTTTTTTGCCTCATCTTTAGCACCAGCACCTTTGGCAACATGGGAACTTGGTCCCATAAAGATAATTCCTGCTTTTTCAATTGCTTCGATGAATTCAGCATCTTCAGCCATAAATCCGTAACCAGCAAAAATATGCGTATAACCATTGTTTTTCGCAATACCAATGATTTGGTGGATTCTTTGTTCTTTTTCTTCTTTGCCTGCTCCCATATAATCAGGAACACGATGGATGTTGTCTGCAAATCGGAAGTTACGAAGCTCCGGGGCAAGTGCCTTTGGATACACAATGGAATCTTTTTCAGAAAGTAATATTCCATATTCTTTTACACCAATGGCATCAAAAACATCCATGGTTTCTTTACGGACAGGACCACGGCAAACAATGAGGCACTTGATCGATTCTACACTAAAAGACCGGATCCATGCGGATTCGGACTCTTGGAACTGAATGCGTTTTAAATTCTTATCTAACATGGAAATTATTCAAACTCCCTTTGAGGACCGGACATTTCCGCCGGTTTGTATTTGGACATCAGGAAACTCAAGTTTTTAGATAACACATTTCTTGTGTAACCTGGCAAAATGATGGAAGAAACTGAACCAAGAGAAAGTGCTTCTTTTGGATTCATCAGTTCTTTTTCGTATCTTTGACCGATTTCAAAAAGTTTGGCATCGCGAACGGAAGCGGCTTCCTTTTCACTCATTCCCTTTTTTACATTGGCCAAAAATTCTTTTTGGATTCCTGTGATTTCATCTTTGTAAACATACTCTTTTCCAGCAGGACCCATTACCGCAATCCTTGCTGTAGGAAGTGCAAACACCATGGATGCTCCCGTAAAATACGAGTTAAATGTTGCATAAGCTCCACCAAACGCATTACGAATGATGAGTGTAAGTCTTGGAGTTCGAAGGTCAATGATGGAATCGAGAAGTTTTCTTCCTTCCAATACGATACCATTGTGTTCTTGGTCACGACCTGGTAAAAATCCTGTTGTGTCTTCAATGAAAACCATAGGAATGTTGTATAAGTTACAGAATCTTACAAAACGAGTTCCTTTGCGAGAAGCTCCGATATCAATCTGACCTGAGGATACTGCTGAGTTATTGGCAAGAAAACCTACCACATGACCACCAATCCTTCCAAAAGCAGTGACGATATTTCTTGCTCTTTGAGGTTGTAATTCAAAAAACTCACCATGATCACAAATTTGTTGTAAATACAATGTGATATCAAATGGAGTGTTCATTCCTGTAGGAGAATTGAAAGTTTTTCTAAAAAGAATATCTTCTTCGTAAATGAATCTGTCCACAGGATCCGATGTAGGATAAAACGGCGCAAAACTATGGTTATTGTCTGGTAAATAAGAAAGAAGTCGGATCGCAGTTCTGAGTGATCCAAGTTCATCGTTCGTGACTAAGTCTACTACACCAGATTGTCCGTGAACTTTTGGTCCACCCAAATCCTCGGCAGAAATATCTTCCCCAAGAACTGACTTTACTACTCCAGGACCTGTGAGACCAAAGAAGGTTCCATCACATTGGATCATAAAAGATCCTTGGCGTGGAAGGTAAGCTCCCCCACCCGCATTAAAACCAAACATTAGCATTACGGAAGGAACTACACCGCTGATCTTTCGGAGTGCCGTAAAGGCTTCCGAATAACCATCAAGTCCACCCACACCCGCAGGCACATAAGCACCGGCAGAGTCGTTCATTCCAATGAGTGGTATCCCGTGAGTTCCTGCCATTTGGATGAGGCGCGCGAGTTTACTACCATTTGTAGCGTCCATTGAACCCGCACGAAGTGTGAAGTCATGTCCGTAAACGGCAACATCCCGACCTTTGATATTTAAAATTCCGGTAACAATGGATGCCCCATCTAAATTGGGACCCCAGTTTTGATATGTGATGTTAGGTTCTTCATCGGTAAGGACTTTGATTCTCTCCCAAACCGTCATACGGCTTTTGGAGTGTTGGACGCGGATTCTATCTTCACCGCCTCCAAGGATAGGTTTCTCAATGAGTTCCTTTCCTAATTTGAGAGCATCATCATAAATTCCGGTTTGCGTATCCGGAGCCTTGGTTTCTTTGAACGGGTTGGTTAGGGAATACTGCTTGGTTTCCATAAGTTTTTTTCCAATGTTTTGTTTAGGATCACTTAGAAAAGTGATTTTTACTTCAGAGCAGAGCTCAAATCAGGATAAATTGTAAATAGCTGCTGCATTCCAATGATATCGAATACTTTCTCTACTGCAGGTTGAAGGCCACAGATGGATATGCTTATTTTTTGTTCTTGGCAAAGACGTAGAGTCGTTACGAGCAATCGAAGTCCGGCAGAAGAAATAAAGGGAACGTCACTCAAATTGAAAATGACCGGTTTCCCTGCGGCACTGACTAGGGCCATCAAATCCTTTTCAATTTTATGTGTGTTGTGAACATCCAAATTGCCTTGGACATGTACAATCATTTTGTCACCAATGGCTTCCGAATGGATTCCAATTTTATCTTCGTTCATACAATAGTTTTCTCCAAATAGGTTATGTTTTGTTTCCCGTTGAAGTCATAGGACACCTTGTCCATCAGAGTCTCCATTAGATAAACGCCAAATCCTCCCTTCCGTTCCCCCTTTAAATTGGCTTCTACGGAAGGTTTAGGAACTTTTTTTCTGTCAAAGGGTTTTCCCTCGTCTATGAGGACAACCTTAAGATTGTCACCAATCAATTCCAACCGACATTCAAAACTTGGATGACTAAGTTCTGTATCCTTGTAGCTGTGCATGACTATATTGGTTGCTGCTTCATCCAAAGATATAAGAACATCATCAAAGGCAAAGGGTTTTGTGATTTTGCCTTCTAAATGTTCAGAAATAAAATCACGAAGTTGCGGAATTGAGTCTGGGTGTGCAGGAAATACTTTCGAAATTTCGTAACTTATTACATCTGCAAATTTTAAAATCATCACCGTAAAGTCATCATATTGTTCTTCTGAACGAGAGAACTCACGAATGTCATCGTAAACGGCTTCTACGATTTTTTGTGAAGATTCAAGCCTTCTTTCAATAATGAATTCTATGAAGCGGTCTAGACCGTATTCTTCCTCTTCAGGATTTTTTTCCTCAATGGCCCCGTCTGTATAAAAGACCAAAATGTCCCCAGGTTCAATCTGAATCTCACCACCTTGGTAGTTGGTTTGGGGAACTACTCCAAGGGGTGCTCCTTTTCCTTTCAAAAGTTCAAAACTACCATCTTTACGAATCCAAATTTGGTCGTTGTGACCGGCAGAGGCAAATTTTAAGGTCCGCGTTCTTCTTTGGTAGTTTACAAGGAAAAGAGTCACAAACATTCCTGACTGGGAATCTTCGTAGATCAGTTGGTTGGCACGAAATAGAAGTTCTGAAGGAGAAAGGTCTGTCGTCCGTGAAAGTGTGCGAATGATAGAACTTGACATTGCCATAAAAATGGCAGCAGGTAAACTTTTACCCGACACATCGGCAACTAAAAAAGAAAACTGGTCTTCTCCAAAGGAATGGAAATCATAAAAATCACCTGACACCTCTTTGGCGGCGACAGACATCACACCTAAGTCAAATAGCGGAGATTGGATGAGCGAGTTAGGAAGAATATTATTTTGAATTTTTCTTGTAATCTCGATTTCCTTTTCAATTGACTTCTTTGTGATGATCTCTTGGTTTAGCCTTAAGTTTTCATAAGCCTTGGCGAGTGGAGAGGAAAGGGTTTTTAACATCCGAAGGTCAGTTTCATTGAAAGAATGTGCCGAAAGTTTTCCGCTTACATAAAGTGCAGCCCTTAAATTTCCACCCCTAGGGGCAATCGGCAAAATGAGAAAGTTTTTCTTTAAAGTATAAAACTCTAATTCCAAAAAGGATTCCTCTAGTTGCGGAGAGACCACTGCCATACGTGGGTTTCCCGACTCCATAAGACTTAAAAAAAGACGACTTTCTGGCATGGGAAAAAAAGACTCACGTACAATCCCGAGTTGCCTTGCATAAACCTGGATTCGGCTTTTGTTTTTTTCTTCAATTATGACCATTCCCGCATCTTCGCATGACAACTCTTTGGTGAGGATACTTAATGTTTTGGACATAAGCCCCAGTTCATCATGGGATTCGAGAACAGCTTGACCCAAATCAAAAATTGATTCTAAAGTACTTAGCTTTTGTTTGAGTTCTAAGTTAGTTTCATTGAGATTTTCGAGTAATCTTGTTTTTTGAATGGCAACAGCACAGGCACTAGAGAAAGACAAAAACGTATCAATATCGTCCTGGCTAAAGTTATTTCGATCGATAGTATTGATGGCTTCTATGACACCGATGACTTCGTCACCAACAATCAAAGGACTTGCTAGGATATTCCGTGTAATGAAATTAGAGGCTTTGTCCACATCTCGGAACACACGATCGTCATTTTGCGCATCGTTAATAATCATTGGTTGTTTTGTGACTGCAACTGTTCCGGCAATCCCTTGTCCCACAGGAACCTTGATTTTGGCCACTTCTTCGCGTTTTTCTCCGGTAACAGTGTGGAAAATCAAAAACTCTTTTTTATCATCTAACAAAAGCAAGGAACTAGCTTCAGTACGAAAAACAGATTTTGCCGATTCCATCACCATCACGAGTACACGTTCCAAATCAACACTGGTATTAATTAGAACTGCAACTCGAATGATTTCCTCTAAAAAATACTGAAGTCTATTATTATTGTTATGAATATTGGCATTGTCGATGAGAAGTAATATGGAAGTAGTAAGGGAATTAAAAAATTGTGGTTCTGATTCTGAAAGGACAGTATCTTTAAAAAGTGCATTGAGGTTAGCACTAAAGTAATTAATTAAATCCAAATCCTGTTCAGAAAAATTTTGGAAGTGTTTGATACCTTCCAGGACTAAAACTCCTAAAGCTAAGTCCCCAATCTCATCCCCCACATAACAAGCAATATAAGACTCTGCAACAGGACCATCGGAATCTTTTAAATGAGAGCCTTTTTTAATAAGGATACTTTTACGGGTTTTAAAAACATGTTTGGCAACCAAACCAGCACTGGATTTGTCACCAATCAATCCGAAACGGCTTAGGTTCCCTCTTTCATTTCGAAAATAGAATGCAGCAGATTTTGCTGAGACAAGTCGTTTTGCTTGACCAAGAATAAAATGGTACAAGTCATCTAATTCAGAAGAAGATGAGAGGTAAAATCCGCCTTCGTTGTTTTTTCGAATGATTGGCGGAAGGAAACTGGGCTTCAATGGTTTAATCTTTGTTAAATTTTAATGATTCTTCTCTTAATCTTCGATTAGCATCTTCCAATGATTTGATTTTGTCGAATGCGGACATGAGTTCATCCCGACTAAGATTGGATACCATGGAGCTTGCTTGTACTGTCTCTTTCGCTTCCCTGAGTTCCACTCTTGAATAATCGATAATTTGTTCATACATTCGTATGATCTCATCTGCGTTTGCTAATTCTTGTTCGTTGAGTCGAAGAACTTTTTCATAGCCTTTGATGATATCCGATTGGATTTTCAATTTTTTAGTCAGTTCTTCTACTGTATCTTGTCCCATAACATCTCTGGTTCCTTAGCCAATTTAGGATTCTGTTGACAAGCAAACGCGGTCACTCACCTTGGATTAGCACAAGGGGACGTAGCTCAGTTGGGAGAGCGTTTGAATGGCATTCAAAAGGTCGGGGGTTCGATTCCCCTCGTCTCCAAAATCCCTCCCGGAATTTCACCGTTCAAAGCCTCCCCTGTCAAATTCTTTTTCATTTGGAGTGGAGATCACTTGATCAATCAGTGACCTTTTCCAATCTATTCCATATTAGATTATGGCTGTTAGAAAAATCCTCAAGATTGGCAATCCCTTACTCCGTCAAACGAGCGAAGACGTAACTGAATCCGAAATCCAAACCAAGGAATTCAAAAAACTGATTCGAGATATGTTTGAAACAATGAGACACGCTGACGGTGTTGGCCTTGCTGCCCCCCAAATTGGTGTTCTTAAAAAACTAGTTGTTGTTGGTCAGGACGATGACAATGAAAGATACCCTGGAACCCCAGAGGTTCCCAATCAAATCATCCTGAATCCAGAGATTACTCCCCTTTCTCCGGCCGGGGAAGGATTTTGGGAAGGTTGTCTTTCTGTTCCTGGAATGCGTGGATATGTAGAAAGACCCGATAAAATTCGAATGAAATGGAGAGATGAAAATTTCCAGGAACATGAAGAAATCATTTCGGGTTATCGTGCGATCGTATTACAACATGAGTGCGACCACCTCTTCGGTGTTCTCTATGTAGATAGACTCAAAAGTACAAAGTTGTTCGGTTATAACGAAGACATTGATACCGCAGGTAAGTTGTTAGATTAATTTTTTTTCTCCTATAGGAGTTATATGGGCACATCCATCGTTCAGTACTTTCTTTCGAAGAGTTTATTCGTAAACCTTCTTACCTTTCTTATCCTACTTGTGGGTGGTTTTACGGCCGCTACAATGAACCGCGAAGCATTCCCGAATATCAACTTTGATATTGTGAGTGTCACCACAGTTTACCCTGGAGCTGCCCCTGCAGATGTGGAAAAATTGGTCACCAAACCTTTGGAAGATGCTATCAAAGAAGTGGATGGGATCAAAGAATTTCGCTCTGCTTCATTGGAAAACCGATCAGGGATTATCGTTACAATTGATCCCAATACAAAAAATACACAAAAAGTAGTCGATGATTTGAAATCGGCCATCGATCGAATCCAAGACATGCCTACCGAGGTTGAGGATCCAATTGTCACAGAAATCACAACGGCAAGACAACCTGTAATTGAAATTCATTTGTCGTCAGCAACGAGAGACGACAAACCTTTGTTAAGTGCAAAAGAGCTCCGAGACAAAGCTAAAATTTTAGAAGAAAAACTCAAAGAACTACCAACGGTAGCAAGGATTACCAAACGCGGATGGCGAGAAAGGGAAATGAAAGTGGACTTAGATCCCGACAAATTAAGAAGCCTTTCTCTATCTTCTACCCAAGTAATCAATGCCCTCCGTCTTAGAAACATCAATTTCCCTGGCGGCAATATCAATGAAAAAACAAGAGAAATCATCGTCCGCACGGTCGGTGAATTTGATACCGCCGAAGAAATAGAAAATGTTTTTGTTCGTTCCAACGATGCCGGACGTTCTGTTCGCATTCGTGACGTAGCTCGTGTCACAGAAGGATTTGAAGACTCAGAATATTTAGATAAATCGAATGGAAACATAGCCATAGCACTCACTGTCATTAAAAGAGAAAAAGCAGATGCCATTACTGTTGTGGATGATTCTAAAGTTGTTGTGGAAGAGTTTATTAAGTCCACCGGAGGAACAGTCAAACATGCTTTTGTGAATGACTTATCCAAATACATTCGTCGTCGCCTAGGGGTTTTAACTTCGAATGCAGTGTCCGGGTTATTTCTAGTTACTGCATCACTTTTCGTATTTCTCGGCTGGCGTATGGCTCTTATGACAGCACTTGGAATTCCAATCTCGATTGCCATGACTTTTGTCGCCATGAACTACATGGGCCTTACCTTAAACCTAATCTCGATGATGGGTCTTATCATAGTGGTAGGGATTCTAGTCGATGATGCCATCATCATTTGTGAAAACGTCTATCGTCATTTAGAAATGGGAGAAGAACCATTTGAAGCAGCTATGCGCGGGACAAGTGAGGTATTGGCACCTGTTACAGCGACAGTAACCACTACCATTGCAGCTTTTGGTCCCATGTTATTTATGACAGGAATCTTTGGAAAATTCATCCACTCCATTCCCCTCGTAGTGATATTATCTTTATGTAGTTCTCTCTTTGAAGCCTTTTTTATGTTACCTTCTCACTTATATGATGTGAGTAAAGCCACTGACATGAAAGGTGAAGTCAAAGAAGAATCACATTGGTTTGTTAAGTTTAAAGAACGAACGTATCTTCCCCTACTTAGTTTTGCATTGCGGAATCGTTGGAAGATGGTGGGACTACTTTTGGGTCTCTTTGTTTTTTCACTCGCCATCCAAATTAAATTTGGAAAATTCAAACTTTTCCCTGGTGCCATTGAAACTTTCCAAGTACGAGTCACCGCAGAAACTGGTTTAAAATTGGAAGAAACCGATCGTTTCATTAGAGTGATAGAACAAGCAGTTTCCAAACTTCCCGAAGGCGAAGTCGAAAACTATATCTCCCGAGTAGGAATCATCCAAAAAGATCCAAATGACCCGTTCACCAAACGCGGTAAAAACTATGCACAAGTCATGGTATATCTCACACCTGATGACAATAGAGAAAGGTCTACAGAAAAAATCATCGAAGTGGTTCGCGAGAACACCAAATTCATGTTAAATGAAAAAGCCCTCCTTCTTTTGGAAGAAAAGTTAGCCAAAGAAAATATAGGTAAAAAAGAAGAGGAAACCTTGCCTCTTGCGGATGTTCCCAAAGATTTTCTACCTTTGAAAGGAAAATTGGTAAATCTTGAATTTGAAAAACTAGCAGGTGGGCCACCAGTCGGAAAACCAGTGGCGATCGAAATCAAAGGTGACGACTTCACCACCTTACTCAAAATAGGTGCCGAATTCAAAGCAGCCCTTGCAAAAATCAATGGAGTTACCGATATTGGTGACGATTTTAATGAGGGTAAAGATGAAATTAGAGTATCAGTGGATGAAACCCTCGCCTCTTTTGCTGGAGTTAGTGTACAATCAGTTTCTCTTGCGATCAATACCGCATTACAAGGAACAGTGTCCACAAAAATCAAACGGGCAGATGAAGAGGTGGATGTTCGAGTTCGTTTTCCAGAAGAATACAGGTCTTCCCTCACACACTTGAACAAAGTCTACGTGAACAACTTAACCGGAAACCTAATTCCCGTTTCGCGACTCACGAGCCACGATAGAAATCCGGGGCGAGCTTCCATCAACCACTTGGATGGTAAAAGGTTATTAACCGTGACCTCCAATATCGATGAAACCGTATCAACTTCAAGACAAGTCAACATCGAAGCCAAAAAACTGACAGAAGGGATCATTGCAAAATACCCTGGGTATTCAGTTCGGTTTTCCGGTGAAAATAAAGATACGGAAGAGTCGATGGCTTCTCTCGGCAGGGCATTCCTTGTGGGATTACTCATCATCTATATGATCCTTGCCTCTTTATTTCGATCATTAGCACAACCTCTCATCGTTATGAGTGCAATTCCCTTTGCCGTGATTGGAGTGATCTTTGCATTTTTACTCCATGGACAACCGTTTTCATTCCTAGCTTTTCTTGGAATCATTGGACTTGCGGGGGTGGTCGTTAACGACTCCATTGTTCTTGTGGATTGTGCTAACCAACTCAGGATTGAAGATCCCAGTAAGTCTACTTTCGAACTTTTAGTGGAAGCAGGAAGTATTCGTCTTAGGGCAGTAATGTTAACTACGGTGACTACAGTTCTTGGACTTCTTCCAACTGCTTATGGAATTGGTGGAAAAGATCCATTCCTTGTTCCCATGGCATTGGCATTCGGTTGGGGATTGGCGTTTGCCACTTTCATCACCCTCATCATGGTACCTGTCTTTTATCTGAACTTGTATTTGTTCAAAGATTGGGTGATGGCCAAATACCAATCGCGAAAGAAAAAGTTTTAGTCTTTTTTGTCGTTTAATACTTCGGTAAGAGTTACGAATTTATATCCTTTTTCCTTCATCCGTTCGATGAAAGTGGGAAGGATATAAATCAATTTATCAAATTTTCTTGGTCCACCCAAATGCATTAGAATGATGGCACCGTTCATTCCGTTCGCATCTGCTTTTTCCCAATTGTCCAAAAAAGTAAGTGTCTCTTCCCCTGTTTTGTAATGAGGGTTGCGAACTACTTCCTTTTTTCCTTTGGATGTTTTTTTATAAAGGAATTGTTTGCTAATATAATCCGGCAAATCGAGAGAACCTTTAGAATTATTTGACCACATGATATGGTCTGTATAACCAAGGCTTGCATGTGCATCTAAAATCAATTGGCTAAGTGCTCCATAAGGTAAACGATAATATTTCGTTAACTCTTGTTTTGTGAGCGAATGGAAAATATCTTCTACTCTCTTCAGTTCTTCTGCCATACGAGGTAAATCGAGAACTGATTTGGATAGGTATTCGAGTACCATTCGTTTTTTTAATGAAGTTTCTGTTACCGATCTTTGGTAATTAAAATGAGACCAAGTATGATTTCCAAATTCCACAGATCCAGTTTTCGCCATTTTTTTAATATAATCTAAATTTTGACGGAGAAAGAAAGAACCACTAATATCAGAAGGCCTTTCGTTTGATAAAAAGAGTGTCACCTTAATTTTATGTTCTTTGATATAGTTGTACAATACAGGGAGTTCTTCTCCTGTTGCCAAATCAAAGGTTAGTGCAATTTCTTTTTGAGTTTCATTTCCCCGGAGAATGTTGCGACCTTTACTGGTTTGGCTTACTTCTTTTAAAAACTGGATGTTTTCTTCGACTTGTTTGGCAAGTTCTGTATCAGGTTCGCTATCTCCAGCAAGGGCATTCTCCTCTCGAAGTTGTTCTTGGTACATAAGAGAAAAAAGCGATTGTTCCAGTTCTCTCAGGTTCTTTTCTTTTTCTTTTACCTCTGACTCAAGTTTGGTGACACTTAAACTGAGATAAAGTAAATACCCGCATAGGACGAGAACTGTAATTCCAACAAAGGAAAGAGCAGAAACCAAGGCAAACTTACGAAGTTTTTTTGCAAACAACCTGTCCTTCTCGATGTCCTGGGAAAGTTCATGAACAATATCCTGAATTTCCTTTTCTTCATTTGTCGGGTCGAGGGACATTTGGGTATGGGTTTCCTTATTACCTAATATCGGATTTGGATCGGTCGTTCTAAAACGACCTACCATCTCCCTTAAGTCTTTATCTTTAAAAATTTTCCCTTCTTTCCTTGGCGGATCAGGTATTCTTTTCCTGGTTCCAAAGAGAGTCCTGGGTCTGTAATTTTTTCTTCATCCAGATACAATCCTCCTGCCTGGATGAGCCTACGCCCTTCCGAAACACTGGGAATGAATTTTAATTGGGACAAAACATAGACAAGGAGAGGTGGTTTCTCGGCAAAGTAAGTAGAATCCAGGTTTTCGGTTGGAATTTCATCGGGAAGGGCACGGTTTTTGGTATTGTGGATGGCAGTCCACTCTTCCACTGCCTTTCTGTTTTCCTCTTCTGGATGGAGTTGGTCCATCACGAGAAGAGCCAGTTCCGTTTTGACTTCTTTGGGGTGAAGGGATTTGGACCGGATTCCTTCCTTTCTGTTTTCCATTTCGGTCCGAGGGAGATCAGTTAAAAGTTCAAAGTAATTCCACATCAGATCATCGGAGATGGACATGATTTTTCCATACATATCAATGGGTTTTTCAGTCACACCGACATAGTTCCCGAGTGACTTCGACATTTTTTTTACTCCATCTAATCCAACGAGAAGTGGAAGTGTAATGACCGATTGTGGTTTTTGACCGTATTCTCTTTGTAAGTCGCGTCCGACTAACATATTAAACTTTTGGTCCGTTCCCCCAAGTTCCACATCTGCTTTCATCGCAACAGAATCATAACCTTGGACAAGTGGGTATAAAAACTCAATCATAGAGATGGGAGTTCCTGCTTTATGACGTTTGGTAAAATCGTCTCTTTCCAACATGCGAGAAACTGTATATTTTGATGTTAAAACTAAAACATCTTCAAACTTCATTTCCGAACACCAATGAGAGTTATAAAGAATTTTCGTTTTATTTGGATCTAAAATTTTAAACACTTGGTTTTGGTATGTTTTGGAATTTTCCAATACCTCTTCTTTGGAAAGACGTTTTCTAGTTTCTGATTTTCCCGTGGGGTCACCAATCATCGCTGTAAAATCACCAAGCATAAAACAAACTTCATGACCCAAATCTTGGAAGTGTTTTAGTTTTCTAAGTAAAACAAAATGTCCTAAATGTAAATCGGGAGCCGTAGGATCAAAACCAGCCTTGATGGTAAGGGAAGGTTTGGATTTGATCTTTTCTAAAAGTTCGGCTTCGCTAATGATCTCGACTGTGCCTCGGCGGATGGTATCTAATTCTTGGTTCAATTCTCTTTCAGTTTTCATAACAAATTCAAAAATTTTCGATGGTCGAAATGGTGACTTTTGACAATACTAACCTTAGAATCTCTATAGGCAACCACCAAAGTACGTAAAAACCCTTATGAATCATTTAGATGAAAGAAAACAAACACTAAAACAATTAGAATCAACTGACTACGATGTCTTAGTACTGGGTGGTGGAGCCACTGGATCCGGTACTGCACTTGATGCTAGTTTGCGCGGATACAAAGTAGCCCTCCTCGAAAAACAAGATTTTTCGGCAGGAACTAGTTCTAGGTCTACGAAACTCATTCACGGTGGGGTTCGTTACCTCGCCCAATTCCATTTCAAACTGATTTACGAAGCATTATCGGAAAGAAAACGCCTCCTCATCAATGCACCCCACTTAGTAAAACCACTTCAGTTTGTTTTACCAACTTATGTTTGGTGGGAAAAACCATTTTACTCGATTGGACTTACCATGTATGACATTCTTGCCGGTAGATCCATTGTTCCCGGTCATGAAAGAATTACCAAAGCAACTGCTTTAGATTATTTTGCCTCTTTAAAAAAAGAAAAACTAAAGGGGGGAATTTCCTATTACGATGCCCAGTTCAATGACTCAAGACTCAATGTCACAACAGTCCGAGCTGCCAAAGAAAATGGAGCCGATGTTTTATCTCGAATTGAAGTTACATCTTTTTTAAAAGATGGGAATGGAAAAATCATAGGTGTCACGGCAAAGGACCTCATTACAAAAAAGAAAGTTACGATCAAAGCAAAGGTAGTTGCCAATACTACCGGAGTTTGGATTGATTCCCTTCGAAAATTGGATGACCCTAAAGCAGAAAATGTCCTTGCCCCGAGCCAGGGAATCCACCTTGTCTTCGACAAAGCAAAGTTACCTTGTCGTACAGCCATGATCATACCCAAAACTGCTGATGGGCGTGTGGTTTTTGTAATCCCATGGGAAGGCAAAGTCCTCCTTGGGACCACCGATACTCCAATCCAAAAAATTGAGGAGGAACCTCTTCCTCTTGCCTCAGAAGTAGAATTTTTACTCAAAACTGGAAATGATTATTTAGATACCAAGTTAACCAAAGACGATATCGAATCCGTTTTTTCTGGCCTTCGTCCTCTCATCTCCACAGGTGATAAAAAAGATACCAAGTCAATTTCAAGAGAAGAAGCCATCCTTGTTTCCGAATCAGGTCTTGTCACTATGTCTGGCGGAAAGTGGTCAACCTTTCGTAAAATGGCCGAAGACTTAACGGACAAATTAATTTCTGTCGGGAACCTACCTCTTAAGATGAATTGTGTGACCGCTAGTTTTGCATTCCCTGGGGCAGATGGTTATTCCAAACATCTAGTGGCAAAAGTACAAACTATGTATGATCTTTCTTATGAAACTTCCGTTCGTTTGGTAGATGCTTATGGTGGCGAGGTTGCCTTCATTCTAGGAAAAAAACCAAAAGAACTCAAAAAAGGATCCGGTTACTTTCTAGAAGAAATCAAACATTTTGTGAAAAAGGAATTTGCACTTTCTGTGACTGACGTTCTGTCGAGAAGGTGGAGAGTTGTATTTTTGGATTTGAAACTAGCAGAGTCTCTTGCCATTCCGGTAACCAATGCCCTAGCAAAAGAACTTGGTTGGAAAGAAACAGAGAAAAAATCTTCTTTGAACGAACTCTTAAACCATATCAAAGACCTGAAAAAAACAATAGGTTAAAAACGAAAAAAGCCAAATCTATTTCGGTTTGGCTAGTTCGTAATGATAAAAAGTCCTACCTGATTCCTTTTCTTTTAACACGAGCAAATAGTGGGTTTTGGGATTGAAGACTTCGGAAAACCGGGTACCTAGTTTGGTTTTGAAGTTTTCATAGTCTTCATCGCCCACTTCGGCCCGTTTAAAAATCCAGGAAATATTCCTTTCAATCCCACCGTTATCATAATAACTCAAATTGAGTTCCAATCCTTCTTCTGATGATTGAAGAATGGTGTAGGTTCCGACGATGGAAGGTAAAAATCCTAAAGGATCTCCTTCTCCATACATCTCCGAAAAACTAAAGGTTTGGTCAGACTTAAAAAATACGGGAAGGATGGTTCCTTGGTCATAAAAGGAAATGGTTCCCTTTTCATTGGCCAATACTAATTGTTTGAATCCAGAAAAGTGGCGTTCTGCTTTGCCAAATTGAATGATGGTATTTTTAATTTTATCAAAGGAAACCCAAGGATAAGAAACAAAGTTGTCTTTTTGTATTTCTCCAAACGAAATTTCAGAAATACATACTCGTCCCGTGGATCCGAGACCATGAGTTTCTAAAATTTCGAAACGAATTACATTTCCTTGAAACTTAGAATCTAAATCCAATATTTGAAATCCTGATTTTCCAAATTTGGGTTTTGTCAGTTCCAAATCCACTGTGGAACCTATTTTCAGTTTTGACTTTAAATCTTCGGTTTCCATATCGAACGAAGTGATTCGAAGTTTTTTTACTGCATCATTTGATTTTAAATCCAGTGCTGATTTATGAAATCCATTGAATATCTGTAAGGCGGAGAATTCCGAATAAGATTTTAAATATAAAGTGAATCCAGAACCTACTTCTTTGGCATTCGAACAAAACGCCGTCGTAGGTTTATTGTCCAAAGCAAATTCTGGGCTAAATCGCCAAGGTTCTTCGGGACTGATTTGGCCTACACTTTGGGTTCTTTGGTAATCGAATTGTTTTTCGGAACCTTTACATTGAAAACTGAAACCGAGAGAAAGAAGGAGAAGGCAAAAATACCTGAGAAGCTTTGTTAGAAAAGGAAAAAGGTAAGTAAAATTAAACTGATTCAGACCCATGGACTGTCAAACCATGAATCTGAACGAAAGGACGATCAAGCGAAAAACAATTTCTCTTAATCGATATAGTCTTTGAGTTTTTTGGATCGGCTTGGGTGGCGGAGTCGACGAAGGGCTTTCGCTTCAATCTGACGAATCCGTTCCCGGGTAACTTTAAATTGGTAACCCACCTCTTCCAATGTTTGCGCATACCCATCATCCAATCCAAATCGCATCCGAATCACCTTTTGCTCCCGTGCAGGAAGTGTTTGTAAGACCTGACGAATTTGTTCGGAAAGGATGGAAGACGCAGCAGAGTTTAGCGGAGAAATGACTTCCTTATCTTCGATAAAATCTCCGAGTTCCGAATCCTCCTCCGAACCCACAGGGATCTCAAGAGAAATTGGTTCGCGGGCTACGTTTTTCACTGCCTTAACTTTTTGCACTGGCCAACCAAGTCTCTCCGCAATCTCATCATTGGATGGATCACGACCAAACTCTTGAACAAAGAGTCGAGTTTCCCGAATCACTTTGTTGACTTGTTCGATCATGTGAACTGGAACACGAATGGTTCGTGCTTGGTCAGAGATCGCACGAGTGATGGCTTGCCTAATCCACCAAGTCGCATATGTAGAAAACTTATAACCTTTTTTGTATTCGAACTTATCCACAGCGCGGATGAGACCAATGTTTCCTTCTTGGATTAGGTCAAAGAAATGCATTCCACGGTTGGCATATCTTTTGGCAATGGAAACCACCAAACGAAGGTTTGCTCTCACAAGCTCACGTTTCGCTTGGGCAATTTCTCTTTCGCCTTTGATGATTTTTTCACCCCAGTCTTTGATTTCGCCAACGGGAGATCCAGCTTCCTGTTCCATACGACGGAGTTTTCTTTCGTTATTACGAATATCTTTGATGACTTCTCTAACTTCATCAATATCGCAACCCATCATCTTTTCGATTTCATCTAAGTTTTCATTTTTTTCGATGAAACGGTTTAGGGCTTTAATTTCACGAACATCATGTCCGTATTTGGCTTTGATTTTAAGGAAATGTTTTTCAATTTCCTTAACACGAAATACCATTGATTTGATTTTTTGTGAGATCTTTTGTATTTCTTTTTGAGAAACACCAATTTTACGAATAGCTTCGTCAATTTTGCCAGTAGATAAATCAATTTTTTCTTTGAGTTCTTTAAACTTCTTAGAGTTCTCAGAATACTTACGAATTCGGTTTGTGGATTCGTTGAGAACTTTTTCATCCTGTTGGATGAGTTCCATATTTTCAAAGAATACTTTTTCCAATTTGTCTGCTTGCTCTTGGTTGAGGGCGTACATTTTGTCCACTTTCACCAAGTCATAAACTTTGATTTTTTTGGACTTTATTTTTGGAATGAGTTTTGCAAAGTTTTGGCGAAGTATTGAAGAACTAAGAATTGTTTCTTCAATGATTTTTTCACCCTTCTCTATTCTTTTGGCAAGAAACACTTCTGTTTCTCCAGAGATAAGAGATACTTTACCAATTTCTTTTAGATAAAGGCGGATTGGATCCTCGGAACTAGAGGAAACACTGGACTCTCTTTTTTTACGTGCAGGTTTCTCTTTTGTTTCTTTGTTTGTCTCTTCTTTTGTTGTTGTAAGGGAACTCGATTCTTCCAAAGATTTTTTGGAATACTCTTCTACAATTTCAATCCCCATCTCATGTAACAAAGTAAAGACATCATCGATCTTTTCGGAATTTAAGATTTTATCCGGAAGTATTTCATTGATTTCATCATAAGAAACCTCTCGATTTGCTTTACCGATCGAGATGATCTTTTGTACTTCTGGTAGGCTTGCTAGATTTTCCATTCTACCTCTATCCTCTTTAGACTTCTAACGTTTGGATCGTTCGGAGATACACGGATCTCTTATTTTTCTCACTCTTTAAGAGTGAAAGTTCTGACAAAAGATTGTTCTTTTCTTCAATCGTTAAGTCAGGTTTGGCCATTTCTTTGACAAGTTCTTCCATCCTTGCGTCATCCAACAAATCCGCATGGTAAAGAAACATCCCTTTAAAAAGCCCTGGGCTTGTCGAATCATCGGCCGTAAAATGTTCGGCAATCATTCCCAGGTATTCCGAAGGAATCTCTTCCCTCGAAAGAATTTCAGCAGCTGTTAAGTTCTCATTCTGCAAATACTTAGTATATAAATAGTCCCAAAGAAAAGCGGATACTTCATCCCGAAACTCAAGACCAAGCAAATCATCCGCGAAACTAAAAAGTTCCAAATTCTGAATGAGCATGGCGATCATCTTTCGTTCACAAACCAAAATGGGAGAAACTTTTCCCGGTTTAGCCGCCGTTCTTTCCTTCTTAGTATCGACCACGGAGGGGGTCGAAGTTACCCCTGGTTTGCCACGAAAATCCTGAAAAAGCGAAGAAAATGAAAGTCCGAGTTGGCGTGCCCCTTCCTCTAAATAGACCTGTTTGTCCGTTTCTTTTTCCATTGGCCGGAGGAATTCGAAAAGTTTTTTGACACTGGCTTGTTTTTCTTCTGCAAGCGAACTTGGACCTGCCCCTCCGAGAACTTCCCGGATCATAAATTGCGAAGCTGGGGCCGCTGCTTCGAGTAAATCTCTGATTTCTTGTTTGTTGTGATGGAGTGAATAATCAAAAGGGTCTTTTCCTTCGGGAATGTGACATACCTTCACACTTACCCCTTCTTTCGATAGGAGGTTCACAGCCCTAAAAGCGCCCTTTGTGCCTGCTTTATCGGAATCCATCATTAAGTACACTTTGTCCGCCATATTCTTCAATATCCGAACATGGCCTTCCGTGAAACCAGTGCCAAGCGGAGCGACAACAAACTCGATTCCTTTACGAAAGAGTCCAATGGCGTCAAACACACCTTCGACGATCACCGCTTCTCTTGTTTTGCGGATGCTGTCTTGGGCTAAATTTAAATTATAAAACGTACGACTTTTATCATAGATCAAAGAGTTTGGACTATTGATGTATTTGGCTTCTTCCGATTCACCAAGGATCCGTCCAGAAAAGGCAATCACTCTCCCCTTGGTATCGATCACAGGAAACATAATGCGGCTACGAAAGAAATCATAAGGATCTCTATTTTGGTCTTGTCGTTTGAGTAGACCCAACTGTTCGCCTAACTTCACTTCGGATTCTGATTTAAACAAATCTTGACGTAAATTCCCAAATCCAGGAAGTCCAAATCCAATTTTAAAAACTTTTAAATCTTCTGTAAACATCCCGCGAGATTCTAAATACTTTAAAGCCACTTCGCCGGCGCTTGTATTTAAATTTCTTTGAAAGTATTCTAAGGCTTTTTGAGAGACCTGGTAAAGTGCTTCTTTTTTTCGTTCTGACTCTTCCTCTTCTTTGGTCCTTTCCACAAGCGGAATGCCAGAATAATCAGAAAGAATTTCTAAAGATTTGAGAAAGTCTACCTTTTGGTAGTCCATCACAAAACGAAATAAATCACCAGAAGCTTTACAGCCAAAACAGTGGTAGAACCCACCTTCTGAGTTTACATTGAATGAGGGAGTTTTTTCATTATGGAATGGGCAAATGCCTACAAGGTTACGTCCCATACGTCGTAAGGGAACAAACCTGTTGATGTATGAGTCAATGGAGACTTCTCTGCGAACTCTTTCTTTAAAACTTTGGTAAGGATTCACAGTATAACAGTATTAACGGGCGCTAAGTGCTTGTTTTGCGAGGGAGGATACCTTGGAGCCGTCTATATTTTGTCCTTTAAATTTTGCCATAACTTTACCCATCACCTTTCCCATATCCTGGGCTCCGCTAGCATTCAATTCCCCAATGGCTTCTGTAACCGCTTTGGAGATTTCTTCATCGGAGACTTCTTCTGGAATATAACGAGAGATGACTTCTGCTTCCTGAATTTCTTTGCTAGAAAGATCGGGACGATTGGCTTTGTCATATTCGACTGCCGTGTCCTTTCTGCGTTTGAAATTGGATTTAAGGATCTGCATCACCGCAGTATCCGTCAGTTCGGAAGCACCGGTTTTGGTTAATTCATATTGAATTTCCGCTTTCAAGAGACGTAAAGTGCCGAGGACTGTTTCATCCTTAGCCTTTAAAGCCGTCTTTAGATCGGTATTGATCGTCTCTTGAAGGGTCATTAGTAAAACCGACTTTAAGATTAAAGTTTATCTTTTTTAGCGAATAGTCTTTTCTTTTTGTCTCGTTTGCGTTTCGCAGCTTCGACAGCTTTCTTTTTCACAACGCTTGGTTTTTCAAAGTATTCTCTACGTTTGATTTCGCTCATGATACCAGCATTCGCACAATCTCTTTTGAATCGACGAAGCGCAGCTTCAATTGATTCCCCTTCTTTTAAATAAATCCCTACTTGTGGGGTCATAGACAAACAACTGTCCTTTTGTAAAAATGGTCTAGTTTTGACGGTATCGGAAACCGCCCTGATTTGTCAATTCAGCCGAAAAACAAATCAGAAATTTTCAATGAAAATCGACGAAAACTTGGAATCATCGGCCAAAATCTCCCGATCAATGGGGAAAATCTTCAGCTTGTAGTCCAAAATCAAATGTTTCGAGGGAAAGTAAAGGGATCCAAACCTTTGGTTGGCTCCATCCAGTGTTTCTCCAGGGCAAAATAGAAAGTAAGAACGGGGGTTTAGTTGGAAATTGAATTCTTTTTCCTTGGTTTCTTTGTGCAAAGTGGCCGTGACTTCTCTTAGGATTTCTTGGCTTTTGACCACTCCCAGGGGTTTGAAAAAAGGTGATAAGTCTTGTAAATGGAAAAATGCGATCACCCCTGACTGGATATCTCCAGAAAAAGATTTCTCCATTTTTTTGCGGATGGGATCAGTAATGGTTTCGAAATCGAGAAGGTTCTTCTCACGCAAAGAAATTCCAGTGGCACAAAAGGTCAAAACTTGGTTGGAAAGGTCTTCCCAGTTTCTTTTCGAAAGTTCTGGTTCCACTTCTTGGACAACGAGAACAAAAACAGGAACCTCCCCTTCGGGAAGCCGCATCATATTGATTTTAAAATCTCTGCCTTTTTCGGAAAAAGTTCCCAAGGCTTTGGGATCCATATAGCTTAAGTTACGCACAAGATCCGAAATTTGTGTGGAAACAAGGCCTCGAAGCCATTCCTCTTTTTCCGTTTGACCAAATTCGTAAACAATCTCGCCCGCAAGATACACCCAGCCTAAATGGGCACCCACACTGGCAAAACTAATCCCCAAACGCCTGGAATGGTAGTCTGTCATTTGCATCGAAGGAGAAGGACTTACGTGAGTTGTATCTATCATCGGAATCTAGTTTTAGTATCGGTTAGGACTTCGCCAATCAAAAGGAGAAAGGATTGCTCCTGACGTTATGCCCCCAAAATGGTGTAAAAACTACTCGGGGAACCTGTGAACGCAACACCGAAACAAAAAAAACTCATCTCTCTATCGCAATTCATTCTAGAAGAGCAACTCAAAATCCCTCATGCCTCCGGAGAATTTACCGCCCTACTCAGCCATCTGGTCTATGCGGCCAAAATCGTGGGTCGTGAGGTTCGAAAAGCAGGACTTTTGGATGATATTCTCGGTGCCACAGAAGATACCAATGTCCAAGGCGAAACCCAAATGAAATTGGACCAATATGCAGACAATGCCTTCAACCAGTCCCTCAAAATTTGCGGCCATCTTTGTGTCCTTGCCAGTGAAGAACACGAAAACATCATTCCGATACCAGGCGGTTACAATATTGGAAAGTATACCATGGCCATCGATCCCTTGGATGGATCCTCCAATATCGATACCAATGTTTCCATAGGAACTATCTTTTCCATCCACCAAAGGTTAGAACCTAATTCCAAAGAACCAGGAACCGAAAAAGATCTCCTCCAACAAGGCCATTTGCAACGCTGCGCAGGATACATCATTTACGGATCCTCCACAATGCTTGTTCTTTCTACTGGAAAAGGTGTCTCTGGTTTTACTTTGGACCCAAGTGTGGGTGAGTTTTTATTATCCCATCCCAATATGAAAATGCCAGAGTCAGGCGATATTTACTCTGCCAATGAAGGAAATGCATCTTATTGGTCGCCAGAAGTACAAGCCTATCTCCAAAAGATAAAATCCATTGAAGGGGGAAAAAAACCAAAAATGGCTCGGTACATTGGATCTCTCGTTGCGGATTTCCATAGGAACTTACTCAAAGGAGGAATTTTCCTTTATCCGAACGATACCAAATCCTCCAAATACCCGAACGGAAAGCTACGTTTGTTATACGAAGCGGCACCTATGGCCTATATTGCAGAACAGGCCGGCGGAATGGCAGTGACAGTAAAGGGCGAAAGAATCCTAGACTTAAATCCCAAAGACCTTCATGAAAGAACAACGCTCATTATTGGAAGTAAGAAGGAAGTAGAAGAATTCCTTACATTTGTTCCCAAAGCATAATTTTC
The DNA here is from genome assembly GCF_000332495.1 of Leptospira terpstrae serovar Hualin str. LT 11-33 = ATCC 700639. Taxonomy (NCBI): domain Bacteria; kingdom Pseudomonadati; phylum Spirochaetota; class Leptospiria; order Leptospirales; family Leptospiraceae; genus Leptospira; species Leptospira terpstrae. The sequence continues at coordinate 643,874 of NZ_AOGW02000010.1, forward strand.
GAAACAAATACAGAAATTTCTTTCAAAAGAAATCTCGATCTATTAGTTTTGGCAGAATTAAAAGATTTTAGGAGAAAACTTTCAATGAATAAAAAACTACTCGTTTTAATTCTTGGTGTCACTATGGCTTCTGGACTTGCGTTCTGTAAAAAAGAAGAACCAGTTGTAGAAGAAAAAATCGAAACTGTTGAAGATGCAGCTAAAAAAGTAACTACAGAAGTAGAGAAAAAAGTTGATGCAGCAGTGAAAACTGCAGAAGCAGAAGCTAAAAAAGCAGCAACAGGCGCGATCAAAGACGCAACTAAAGACATTAAAAAACCAGCAGGTTTCTAATCATCTTTTTCTGTAAAAAGGAAACCAACCGATTTTCGGTTGGTTTTTGTTTTTACAAGAAGGCACAGTTTTTTAAATTTCCCTCATTTTTAACTGCCTACCATAGATTTCAAAACGAATCCAACTAAGAATCAGTGTATTTAATTTTTGCATGAAGTTCTTCTTCTAATGCACATTTAGGATAGGTTCCTACATCTAGCGAGGTTCCGATATGCCCGAAAGGATCTTGCGGAGAAATGATCCTTAAATCCCAGCCGTTCACAATCCAAGGACATTGGTAATTTTTATCCTTACATAAGATCTGTGCTGCCTTTGGTTTTGGATAAGCCCAAGCGGAAGGAGGAAACTTACATTTATTTTCAATTTCTGCAATCGTACGAATGCGTTTGATGGCTTGGTCGAATTCCTTAAAACGATCTATCATTGGATCGGCAAGGTCTTTTCGGAAAAGACCCTTCTCTGCATTGTAAGTAAACATAACCAGGAGTTTTTCTGAGACATGTTCTTTATCCGTGGTCAACTTTAAGTTTTCCATGATATAACGTGCAATCTTTAACGCATCCAAGGTGACAGCTGCAGTATCATCTGCATACTCACCTGCTTCTTCTTCATCATCACTGGAATCATCTTCCATTCCACTTCCTGCAAGTAAATCCTGGTTCAATTGGTGTTTGCGTAGGTCTTCTACATTGACTGTGGCTGGAACAACGTCAGGAATTTCAAATCCATTGGAACCGTGGTTATTAATGGCACTAATCACTTCTTCTGGAAGATTGAGTTTTCGTGCGATTTCCAATGAAAGATTTACAGCAGAAGTTAGCGAAGATCCAAAAAAACTTTGTTTGTACAATCCTTCTTTGGATACGGAAATATCAGCACAAAGTCCGGCAAGGAAACTGAACCGATTGACCATCTTAAAGCCGTATTGTTTTTGAATCACCGATCCTAAACTCAGGAGTCCAAAGTCAGCTAAGTGGTTAAAGAATTCCTTATGGCTAAGCAAAATTCTAAAAAAAGATAGAGCAAGTGATTTGGAATAAAAAGAATTCTGAATGATTCCTTTGAGACTTGCCATCCTTTCTGCATTTTGTTCGTATAAATGAAAAATAAATTCATTGGATCGGTCTTCGATTCGACTGAGGATGGCTTTCGAAAGGACCATTCGAAGCATTCTCATCAAATCCTTGGACATTGCTAACTTAAAGGAAGGAATGTAATTACCTTCCATTCCTTCCAGTTTCTTTAAAATATTTTCCTTAATGGCAACTTTTTCTTTGATTAAGATATTACCATTTTTATCAACAACGGGTTCACTAAGAGAGACAGAACCTAACAAATCATAATCAACGGCAAAATTTTTAAATTCATTGAATTCTAAGAATTCGATTCCAGCATTCGTAATTTTCATAAAGGTCCTAAGGAAACTGTCTTTTACGATCCTTCTGAGAGCAAGATTTTTGCTTTCCTTCTCCGTCTAAATGGTGTAGTTTTTTACTGGTTTTGGAGGTTCTAGTTGGTTTCTTCTGTCCCAAAAGACTCACAATCTGTGAGCGAGTTGAAAGAGTTCTACAGACAAATGGTACTTATACGAAAGTTTGAGGAAGCCGCTGCCAAAGCCTATAGTGTAGGTAAGATTGGTGGGTTTTTACATTTGTACATCGGTCAAGAAGCAGTAGGAGTTGGTTCTATCGCTTCCCTCACCCCAAAAGACTATATCGTTTCTACTTACAGAGACCACGGCCATGCATTGGCAAGGGGACTCCATCCAAAACCTTTAATGGCCGAATTGTTCGGGAAAGGAACTGGAATCTCGAAAGGTAACGGTGGTTCGATGCACTTTTTTGATCGCAACGCCCACTTTATGGGAGGACACGGAATTGTGGGAGGTCATATCTCTCTGGCAGCAGGAATCGCATTTGCTTCTAAATTCAAAAAAGAAGATTCAGTCACAATTTGTTTTTTTGGTGAAGGTGCTGCCAATATCGGATCCTTTCATGAAGGTTTAAATTTAGCGGCTATATGGAAACTTCCTGTTGTTTTTATTTGCGAGAACAACCATTATGCGATGGGAACTCCAGAATACCGAGCGCTTGCTGTAAAAGATGTTTCGGTTCGAGCTTATGCCTATGACATGGCACGTGACCATATCGAAGGAGATGAAGTAAGGAAAGTGAGAGACCATGTAAAAGTGGCTGTGGAACGAGCACGACGCGGCGAAGGACCAACTCTCATTGAAGTTTCGACCTACCGATTTCGAGGACATTCTATGTCTGACCCTGCAAAATACAGAACCAAAGAAGAATTAGAAGCTTATAAAAAGAAAGACCCTCTCATGCGTGCGAGACACGAACTGGAATTAGGCGGAATTAAAACGGAAGAATTAGATAAATTAGATTTAGAGATTCAAACCCAAATTGATGAAGCCTATGAGTATGCTGAGACCTCACCGGAACCTCCTCTCTCTCAACTACACAAGTATGTGTATGCGGAGGACAAATAGATGGCGATTCTTACTTATAGAGAGGCACTCAACCGAGCCATGGTCGAAGAGATGGAAAAAGACCCATTGATCTATTTAATGGGAGAAGAAGTCGGTCACTACCAAGGTGCCTATAAAGTGTCCCAAGGGATGTTAAGTAAGTTCGGAGAGGATCGTGTGATCGATACTCCGATTTCAGAAAACGGCTTTGCAGGGATTGGAGTTGGTTCTGCCATGGTGGGCCTACGCCCCATCATTGAATTTATGACTTGGAACTTTTCTCTCGTTGCCATTGACCAAATCATCAACTCCGCTGCCAAAATGAATTATATGAGTGGGGGTCAGTTCCCCATGCCGATTGTCTTTCGAGGCGCCGGTGGTGTCGGAGGAAGACTTGGTGCCCAACACTCGCAAGCCTTTGAATCTTGGTATGCTCATTGTCCGGGATTAAAAGTAGTCTGCCCTGCCACTCCGAAGGATGCTTACGGACTACTCAAATCATCCATTCGTGACAATAACCCTACCATCTTTATCGAGTCGGAAGTGTTATACGGATCCAAAGGGGAAGTTCCCGAACAGGAATACACCATTCCATTGGGACTCGGTGAAATCAAACGCAAAGGTACAGACATTACACTTGTTACTTGGTCAAGGGCTCTCGTTTTTGCAGAAGAAGCAGCGGCCCTCTTAGAACAAGAAGGAATTTCTGTGGAAATTGTAGATCTACGAAGTTTACGCCCGTTAGATGAAAATCTTATTTATGAATCGGTAAAAAAAACAAATCGAGCTGTGGTTGTGGAAGAAGGTTGGCCTGTGGCAGGATTTGGGGCCCAGATTGCTTACCTTATCCAAAAAAATGCCTTCGCCTACCTGGACCACCCAGTAGAACGAGTGACACAAATGGATGTTCCTATGTCTTACGCTGCAAACTTAGAACGAATGAGTTTGCCCAATGCAACGAGAGTTGCTGATACCATCCGCGAGATGTTACAGTAGGAGAACCGTAATGGCAAAGATCCAAGAAATGACCCAACTTTCCCCCACCATGGAGGAAGGAACCATTGTGAAATGGCTGAAACAAGAAGGAGATTCTGTCTCGCCTGGTGACATCATTGCAGAAGTAGAAACTGATAAAGCTGTGATGGAAATGGAAGCCTTTGAAACCGGAGTGATTCTAAAAATCCTACACAAAGAAGGCGCCAAACTCAAAGTAGGTGAAGCTTTGGCTGTGATTGGAAAACCAGGAGAAGATGTCACTTCTCTCCTAGCTGGAATTCCACAAAAATCGGCTCCCGTGCCACAAACTTCTACCAAAGAACCTACAACTCCAATGGAAAATGGAAATCCACTTCCTATGCAGACTAAACTGGAACCAGTGGCCCAAAGCCCAGCCAAGGAAGTAGGCTCTCAAAACCAAACCAATACAAAACCACAAGTGCAAACGCAAAACAAAGGTTTAGCGCGTATCCTTGCCTCCCCTTTGGCTAAGTCCATAGCCATAGAACATGGAATTGACCTACACACTGTCATAGGCACTGGTCCTGAAGGTAGAATCACAAAAAATGATGTACTCGATACCTTAAACAAAGGAAGCCACTCCTCATCAGCGCAAGTAACATCTTCTCGTTTGGATGAAGTAGTGACTCTGAATGGAATGCGTAAAACCATTGCCAAACGTCTGACAGAATCCAAACAAAACCTTCCCCACTTCTATTTGAATGTAGATGTAAATGCAAAAGCCATGGAATCTTTCCGAGCGGATCTTTTGGAATTCCAAAAAAATTTAGACCCGGAAACACAAGGAAAGGTCAGCCTAAACGATATCATAGTCAAAGCCACTGCCGCTGCCTTAAGGCTCCACCCGAAAGTGAATGCCAGTTTCCAAGGAGATTCCATTTTACAATTTGGTCGAGTGGATGTAGGGATTGCAGTTTCTTTGGATGGAGGACTACTAACGCCGGTCATACGAAATGCGGACGGAAAATCGATTTTCGAAATTTCTAAAGAAGTGAAGGAACTAGCTAAAAAAGCTAGGGAACGAAAACTAAAACCCGAAGAGTTTTCGAATGGAACCTTTACCATATCTAATCTAGGCATGTATGGGATCAGTCGGTTCACGGCGATTATCAATGAACCGGAGAGTGCTATCCTTGCCGTCGGTTCTGTGGAAGAAAAACCGGTTGTGGAAAACGGAGCAGTGGTCGCCGGAAGAGTTTTGTCTCTGACCCTTTCTTGCGACCACCGAGTGATCGATGGTGCTGTAGGGGCCGAGTTTCTAAAAACCCTAAAGACTCTTCTGGAAAAACCGAGCCTGATTGCGGGTGTTGTTTGAATCTATGAAATCTTGGGATTAAGCAGCGAAAAAATCGGCGCTTTGGATGTCAGCGATGGGAATGCGGACCACACCATTGGCTAAGTTCCCGATCACTACATCGTCCATCATTTGGCGATTTTTATCGAGTTCTATGCTTTGTCCGTCTTTTAGGTGAAGAACGATATCGATTCCGCGGTAGTGGATGTATCTTTCGAGTGTGTTTTTGAATTTGTGTGCTTTGTCCATCTGGTTTTTGTATCCTTTCTTTTTGTAACTTACAAAGGGTATCGTACGAATTTATGAGACCTTTAGAAAATTTTGTCTCATTAGGTAAGTTTTTTTTGACAGTATCAGGAAACCGGGAGAATTATGTCACATGAAGCCTGAGAACCCCACATCCGCCACTCCTGGCGTAAGGAAAGCCGCCCTACTCCTATTATCCCTAGGCAAAGAGAGGGCCGCCGATGTTCTCAAACACCTGGATGACGCCATGCTCGAAGCTGTGATTTTGGAAATGTCTAAAATCCGATCGATCTCCAAAGAAGAAAGAGAAGTCATCTTAAAAGAATTTCACAATACCATTGAAGATTTAAACGAAACAACTTCCGGCGGTCTATCCACTGCCAAATCTCTTTTGGAACATACGGTTGGGGCAGAAAAAGCCAATGTAATCTTAAAGAAGATCCATAAAGAAGAAACCAAAAACGATTTTGAATTTTTAAACCAAGTGGAGCCTGGTGTTTTGCAAGGAATGTTAGGGACTGAATCCCCACAAATCATTGCCGTCACACTCTCTCACTTGGATCCCAAAAAAGCCGCTGATGTTTTGAAACTCTTTCCAAAACCGGAACAGGCAAAAATCGCAGTAAGACTCGCTACCACATCCAAAACACATCCAGATGTAATCCAAAACATTGCGCGGATTCTTAAAAAACGATACGAAGAAAGAGACAAACAGGAATACTCAGAAGCCGGTGGTGCTCACGTCCTTGCGAACATTTTAAACTTTATGGAAAAAGGGGCAGAAGAGACCATCCTTTCCGAATTGGAAGAGACCTCCCCCGATGTAGCAGACCAAGTCCGAGAAAAACTCTATACCTTCGAAGATATCCTTTCTTTGGATAACAAGGAAATGCGAATCCTGATCAACCGATTGGCAGATGATACTTCCATCTCTCTTGCCATCCGGGGGGCAGGAGATGAAATTCGAAAAAAATTCTTAAACAATATGAGCCAAAACCGAGCAGAGGATATATTAGATATCTTAGATATGAAACCTCGGGTCACCTTACGAGAGATAAACGAAGCAAGAAGTAAAATTGTTCAGGTGGCAAGGGTATTAGAAGAAGAAAATCAGATTTTATTTAAGAAAGAGAAAGAAGAGTATATTGAGTGAGGGGAAAACCGATGGCGGAGTTGACGGGGCTCGAACCCGCGACATCCTGCGTGACAGGCAGGCACTCTGACCAACTGAGCTACAACTCCATCGGAATAAAAACCAAGGTATAGAAACGACTTCGAGAGTCAACACGGTTTTCATTTGTTTTCTTGCCTTTCGTTAGAATTTTTAGAATCTGGCATTGGTTCTATGCAAATCGAAGAAAAAAAAGCCAAAGACCTTTTCCAGGATCGAATCTTTACTCTATCCAATTTTTTATCTGTGTTCCGGGTATTGTTATTACCTTTTTTTTTCCAAAGTACTTTCGACTATGCACATAACCCAGCAAACCTTGCTGCTTTTTTTGCCTCCCTATTGTATGCATTGGCTGCAGTTTTCAGTGATTACCTTGATGGACTTTTTGCTCGCCTTCTCCACCAAGAAACTACCCTCGGCAGATACTTAGATCCGGTATGCGACAAGCTGGTCACCCTCGGTGGTCTTTTTGTCGTAACCATTCATTTTGATTTTCCGAGTTGGATCCTTATTGTCTATTTTATCCGTGAAGTTCTAGGAGTTTGGCTAGGTGGTTATTTGTATCTGAAAAGAGGACTGCAAGGAAGACCAAACTGGTGGGGAAAATTTGGAGTGGGGATTGTTGCTGTATCGGTGGTTTGGTATATGTCTTTGCCTTACTTTTTGCAGTTTGGCGCACCTTATGCTTTTTTACTCTATCCCGTGATCTCGGCCTATGTTTTACTTTTTGTCTTAACTGCCGGTGTTGTGGCCTATGTCATTCGCTATTGGAATATTGTGTTTCATCCAGAAGCCATCGAACTAGATCCAGAAAATAAAAAACAAGCTAGGAAATACCAAAAGATTTAATTGGAATTCTAATGAAAATAAAGTGCGGACTCGCTTGGGTTGGATTTGTTAGAGGAGGATTTTTGGGATAATAGAACGGTTCCCATTCCTGAAAGGAATTTCCAGGGGAGAAACGGAACCTATTACCCCAAACGTCGTTAACGTCTTTTTTTCTTTCTTGCGACTTTCTTCTTCGCTGCTTTTTTCTTAGCAGTTTTCTTTTTCGCAGGTCTCTTTTTAGTGACTGCTTTTTTAACTTTCTTCTTAGCCGCTTTCTTTTTCTTAGCTACTTTTTTCTTAGCCGCTTTCTTCTTTTTAGGAGCCGCTTTTTTAGCTTTTTTCTTCGCTGCTTTCTTTTTTGCCGCTTTTTTCTTCTTAGGAGCTGCTTTTTTAACCACTACTGCTACTTCCGGAGCAGGTTCTTCTTGAATCTGTGGAATTTCTATTGTTTCGTTTTCTTCCATACATGTAACCTTATGAAGATAGTATCAAATCTTCCTTCTTGGTACGATAACAAAGCGAGGATTATTAAAAGTAAATTCATTTTTGTTTTGTATGATAGTACATGACTAATTTCTTGGAAAATGATTCTATTTTATCGATATTTGTTTACCAAAGATCGATTCACCACCCATAAATCGAGTGAACTAATCCACCTAACCCTTAAGATACGATTTCACCAAAGGGTTTAGGACACTTTCCTTAAGACACTAATGATTGTTTTGCAAACGATGGATTTCTTTTTGGTATTCTTCGGCTCTTTCTGGACGTTTTGACTTTTTATAAAGACGGACAAGGATTTTGATCACAGGAATTACGTCAGGTTTACGACTATAAATTCGCTCTGCCATATCGATTGCTTCTTCAATCAAACTAGCTTTGGCATATTGTATAGCGCCATCTAGGATCATTTGGAGACCAGATGGGTGATTGTTAGAAAAGTTCTCTGCGGCACGTCCAGCCTCCGCTGGTTTTTCCAATTTACGATACACTCGGTACAATAATTTCCATACGGCAGGGTCGGAAGCATACAAATCAGCGTAGGTGGTAAGAAGAGTCAGAGCTTCAAAGTCATTGTTTTTCTTAAGGAGTCGGATCGGTTCTTCCAAATTCATTTCTCTAGTTTTTGCATCCACATGTGTTTGGGGATGGAACCGAATGCTGAGTAAGGAGAGATCATCGGTTAATTCCCCAATTTTTTGGAGGCGAAGTCCTAATCGTTCAATATCACCTTCACTTTCTTCGACTTGCTTTAATATCGAAGTATGATCTACGTTAATCACACGATTGTCAGTGGCATCCATTCCCATACCCAGATCGTCTCGCCCATCAGAGCCAATGATAATCGTGTCTCCAGGGCGAATCCAACAAGTTTCAATCCGAGCCTTGTCTTTTTGCATTCCTAATTTAAAGTTAGTGGCTTCTTCTGATAAAAAGTTAGCCTTTCCTTCACGGAATCGAATGGGAAAAGGATGTTCTGCATTGATATAGTATAAAAATCCATTTTCCTCATCTACCAAACCCAAAAGAAGAGACATGGACATAGATCCATCAAAACCTTCGAAGACATCATTGAGATCATTGAGTGCTGTATGTAACCATCTTTCTGGAAAGTATCCAGAAAGAATTCCTTCTCTATGCGTCCGTTCAATGAGAGCCCGAAAGGCAGTTCCAAAAACAAGAACTCCCCCTGCCCCCTGCATGGATTTCCCCATGGCATCTCCGTTGGCAAATACACAATAACTTCGACCCCTTAAAACAATTTGATCCGCTACACAAATATCACCACCGAGTTCATATTCTTTGTTTTTGAATTGGAATGCTTTTTTCTGTTTGATATAGGATTGGAAATGCACCGATTGGGAACGAATACGAATTCCCGAAAGTGGACGAGTGAGCAGAGAGGTTAAATAGTAATCTCCATCTTGTTGGTATTTCAAACGACTTACTTCTCCAATGGCATCTTCGTAAGATCGGTTGAGGGTGCGTAACATAAGTCCCAGTAAAAATAAAATAGAAATCCCAGTGATAAGAAAGTCCTCACTCCTTGCTTTCTCAGAGGAATAATCAAAAAACCACTCAGGATGCATTCCTTGGATGGTATTGACAGCAAAAAGTGCTCCTACAAAAAATACGATGGCCAACCAATCAAACTTTTTTCCAAGAATGAGCATATTCAAAACCAAGATGGGAGCAAGTAACATCACGTTGGCACTTACGATTCCACCACTGTATTGAATTTGTAAGAAGGAGGTTAAGGAACTGATGATAAAAGTTGGAAGGATTAGAACTTGAAATTGGTGTTGGAACCGGGCCAAATAATAAAAAATACATGCAAATCCAAAAGCTACCCATAAGGCAATCAGTCCTCCGATTTCAAAACCCTCTCGAAAAAACTCTGAAGTAAGCCCCACTCCCATGGCAACAATACCAGCAAGTAAGGTTCCATTCAAAATTCTGTGCCGCATCACAAAACCTTCGGTCGGACCTAAAACAAAAGAAACAAACAGAGACAAAACCTTTTGGAACTTACGTAGAAAAACAGCAAAGTTTGTTACTAACATTTTCGATCTCCCTTTTCGCAAATGACCAGAAGTGTTGGATTCTCGATGGGAATGGAATTCCCAAGATACATTTTTAGCACTTTTGATGTAAGGGGTAAACTGACAAAAAAACCGACAATTGTCGATTATTTTTTGTGGGTTGATTTTTCTTTTCTTAGGAGGACAGAAATCTATTTTCTATATTTTAAAAATTCGGGAAGGTAGGATCGTAAGTATGCTACTGCTGCCCTTGCGGCTTCACTGACCATTTCTTCGGTGATCTCACCTTGTTCTCGAAAGGAATACCGAAAGACAGAATCAATGAGTGATACGGCAATGCCCACCTTACGAGCTGCCTCCGGTAAATCCGGTAGAAGAAAACGTTCTTCCACTTGGGACAAAGCCAATTTTGCAATGGATGAATCTAAATCCTTCCCTACATCTTTTGTCTCTTCGTTGCGAACTCCATACACCACTCGCATGAGTGCCTTATCTTCTCGCACTACGGAAGCCGCTTCTCTTGCAAGAAAATGTACATAGTCTTGCCATGTTTCAAATTCAGATGTATCTACTTTTTCTAATCTATTTGAAACCAATTCAGAATGTACAAGACGAAGGCCAAGATACATGGCTCCCATATTGGGAAAAAAATGATACGCAGATGCCCTCGGAATTTTGGCTCTTTCACAAACCTTAGCGAAGGTGACTGAAGAGGGATCCTCTTCCTTAAGAAGTTCTCTGAGGGATTGGACTAAAACTGTCCGTCGATTTGGATCCTTCCCTCTATCCTCATCGACAGGGTGTCGTAAGGATTTATTTGCTTTCCCTCCAGTTTGTTTTCGATTAGAATTTCGCATCCAACTCGACAAAAGCCGAGTTTTATCCTGGTTTCAAGCATATTATAGCTAAAATGATAAAAAATTGTCGACAAATGCCCATGGAATCATAGTTTACAATCGACAGATGTCGGGTTTTAATAATCCAACTTTGGGGAAGGGAGAGAACGGATGAAAGATTCAAAAAAAGATACAGTGAAAAAGTCCATGTTAGCCGCCTGTATCAAGTTAGCTGATTTGGGTTTTTTAGCGGGAGTTGGTGGGAATTTAGCCGTTCGAATCAATTCTGAACTTATGGCAGTTACCCCTTCTGCTACTGATTATTATACAATGAAACCGGACGATCTTTGTATCTTACAAATCAAAGATTTAAAAATGGTAGAGGGCACCAAACAACCAACAACGGAAAGCGGACTCCATGCAGCATTTTTTAAATTGAGACCTGAAATTGAAGTCAGTTTACACACCCACCAACCACTTGCCAGTGCCGTCTCCCTCCTCGGTTTGGATATGGATATTGAGTCCATTGAAGGGAAAAAAAATATAGGTAATTTAATTCGGATCGTACCTTACGCACCTTCTGGAACTTCCTTTCTTGTTAGCGCATTTAAAAATAGGATTAGTAAAGATACCAATGGTTATCTACTCCGAAACCATGGATTTGTTTGTGGGGCTTTTACACTCGAACAAGCAATCGCCAATGTAAAGTTAGTGGAAAAGGAAGCGGCTCGTTTTTTACGAAAGAGAATCGAAAAAAATACTAACTTATCTTATATGCCAAACTCGGTGAAAGAACAATTACTATCAGCTCTATAAAACTTAATCTATAATAATTAGAATCCAATGAAAACAAAAACATATAAAAAAACAAATCCAAAACTAAAAACAAATTCCGATATAGTCGAGCTAAATCATTTATGGCACCGCCTAGATTCGAAAGGTCTATTCCAAAAACATAAAGCAGACCTTTCCTTTCGTCTTCCAGGAAAAGGAAGTTTTTTACTAATGCACCGTGGGGAAGGAAAACAAACAAAAGTAGAAACCACTGAGTATTTTATAGAGAATCCTACTTCCTTCCTAAAACTAAATTCTATACCTGAGGAAACACTGGCTATCATCCGGTTCCATGCAAGTTTTTATTCTTTAAGACCTGATGTAGGTGCGATTGTTTGTTTCCAACCTGTTTGGAGTTCCTTACTGAAAACACTCGACCACCCACTTCCCTTGGTCTTTGATGAACAGTGCCGTCAGCTCGGTGCCCCTGTAGAAATTTTACCAAAACGAATCGATGGCTCGATGGAAGCGGGTTCGATTGTCCAATCGGGAGCCAATGCTTTTCTCCAAGAGAATGGAGTTGTGATCACAAGTGTCACTCGTGACAAAGCCATTTACAATTGTGAGTTGATCGAAAAATGTTCTAAAGCCTATCTATTAGCCCACTCTACCGGAAGTCCTATCCGAAGGATTCCTTGGTGGGTTCGATTGATTGCCAAAAGTAGACTCAAGAAAGACGAAAAAAAAGCCAGTGCCGCTTATTTACGAGGCGAAACACCGACTGGGTTTAAAGCGTATTAACTGGATTTGATACGACCAATTCTACCTTTCTGAGGTTTCTAATGAATCCCTAAATAGATATCAAACTGTGAATGGTTTGGATCCTTTGCATTGGCACCATAGATTTCTAAATCGGCTTTGTAGGAACGATTCTTCTTATATTTCTCTTCCTTCCAAATGGTCTGCCAAGTTTCCATTCCAATCTCTGCAATCGGACCCCAAGGAGTAGGAACTTGGATGTAATCAGATGCTGGGATTGTAACTGAAGTTAGATGATGCCGAAGAACTCCGACAGAATGAACGGCAGCACCAATTAAGATTGAGTATTCCCCATTTTCATCGGATTCAAATTCTGTGTAGGTTGCCATAAATTCGTATGGATTGGTTCTATTTTGGATCTCGGAAAGAATTCCTTTTTCCCAAAACTGCTGCCATAGTCCTGCGATTTTTCCCTTTCCCTCCCTTTCCAGACGATTGGAAGTTCTAGCTTTGATCCCAACAAGGGTAATAGATTCTAAATGAATTTTGTTCTGAGTTGTGTTTTCCATACCACTATCCTAGCAGAATGGTTTGTGCCTTTCTTGACTATTTGTGCTTTTTATTGCGAAAGCCAAACGATTAGGCCAATGCATAGAAAATTTTCTTTTTAAAAGTTGTCTGGAATCACTGGCAATGGATTTACTTAATCGGGATATAGATTTCTGATTCTGGGTTTATTTCCTTTTGGAAGCGGTCATCAAATAAATCAAAATCATCACTGAACTCTCTTTCGTAACCTGTGTTAGGCATCCAGGTTCCATAAATATACTTCCAACCATTTAGGATATCATCGTTTTGATTTCCAGTAATTGTAAATACCATATATTTTGCAGGTTTCATCCGGTGAGTGACAAAACCTTTGGGAACAGAAACATCCGAACTCACTTGAGCCCCGATAATCACATCGAAGTTTTCCGCATAATCCCAGTTTGTATAGATACCCATAAGAGAATGTCCCATACGTTGGGGAATGGATTCCATATGTCCGCCACCGATAAATTCAGCCCAGAATTTCGGAATATCAATTTCATTTTGGCATCTTTGCATTGTAGTACGGAAAGGTTTTCCCATAAGTATGAATTCATTTTTCGTTATGATTTGGGTTTTAATGCGAGAACCATCGACGCGAATCCCATCACGTAAAGAATCAATTTCCAATTTAGAAAAATTTCTATGTTCTGAATGTTTTCTGTAATCAGATGGGTTCAAACCATATTCTGAACGAAAGGCACGTAAAAAAGATTCAGGAGTGGTATAATGGTATTTTAGAGCAATATCGATAATTTTCTCTTTTCCAAGGATCAAATCATTTCCAGCTTCGTTTAGTCTTCGTTTCTTTAAATAAGTATAAACTGAGTAACCGGTAACATAACGAAATATTCTTTGAAAATGCCATCTGGATTGGAATGCATTTTTAGAAATATCCTCCACTCCAATGTCATCTCGTAAATGTTTTTCGATAAAATTGACAGCTAGTTTGATATGATCGTAGTAATCCATGGAATAAGGATGGTAAGAAGAACTTTGTCTAGACTTAAGTTCCTATTTCTTCTGGCCATTGGTTTTTAATTTCAAGAATCTTTGGTAAAACAGAAATGAATTTTTCAACAAGGATTGGATCAAAATGGGTTCCTGATTCTTTTTTTAAAAACTCTATGGCCACATCCACTTCCCAAGCTTTTTTATATGGCCTGACTGTGGTCAATGCATCAAATACATCGGCGATAGCAATGATTCTACCTTCTAAAGGAATCCCTTCTCCTTTTAATTGAAAAGGATACCCTGTTCCATCAAATTTTTCATGATGGGTAATGGCAATGGACTTGGCTAATTTTAATAAACTAGAGTTATGATCTCCAATGATTTCAGCACCAATCTGAGGATGGCGTTTCATAATTTCCCATTCTTCGGGTGTGAGTTTCCCAGGTTTTTGGATGATATGATCAGGAATACCGATTTTTCCCACATCGTGCATGGGAGCTGCATTTAATATTTCTTCCGCTGCTTCTGAAGAATATCCAAAAGCTAAAGCAAGGGTTTGGGAATAATGACTCATACGAATCACATGCATTCCCGTTTCATTGTCTTTGTATTCGGAAGCCATACCGAGTCTCTGGACAATTTGTAACCGAGTTGCCTTCACTTCATTTACGTTAACTAATGATAATTGGTTTTTGATTCTTGCTTTTACAATGGGAGGACTTACAGGTTTGATAATATAATCAACTGCTCCTAACTGGAACCCTTTTTCTTCATCACCTACTTCGGTAAGTGCCGTCACAAAGATCACTGGAATGTATTTTGTTTTTTCATTGGACTTAAGCACTTTACAAACTTCATGGCCTGTCATTTCAGGCATCATTACATCGAGTAATACAAGTTCAGGTTCCTCTGAGATTGCCAGTTCAATTCCCTTGGCACCATCTTTAGCAAACAAAAGATGATAGTCATTTTGCAAAATTTCATTCAGAATTTGTAAGTTAGTTGGTTCATCATCCACAATTAGGACTTTTGGTTTAGCATTCATTTTCACTACTGCTCTTCCTTAATTTGAATTTTTAAATCGTTTAACAGTTTTATCGAATTCTCAAAGTCAAACTGTTGGATCGATGATTCCATTCCAAAAATAAGATTCAAAAATTTCGTTTCCGATAGTAGATTAGATAAAACATTCCACTCCTTTTGGTCTAAGGAACCTTTGGAAAATGATTCTGTTAAAACACCGATAGATTTCAGAATGTCAATTTTTTCGGATTCTAATAGGACTTTGGTTTGAGTCTGAATCACTTCCTCTTTCGCTATTTTTCTTCCAAATTCTTTTAAAAACTGGCCATAACTTTCCCGAAATGCCTCTTGCAGACTTTCAAAATCTGCTTGGGTCAGTTTTCCATTCTGCAATTTGTTTTCCAAACCATTGGAAATTTCCGAAAGTAGAACCACTCCTAAGTTAGACGAAACACCTTTGATTTTATGTAAAAAAGCCTGTTCTCCGGAAGGGTTCCCCAAATGAATCAAACTTTCCTCAATCTCAAATTGGAAATCCCGGAAAAAACCATCTAACATCGAAACATATTTTTCTAAGGATCCAAAAAGAGAAATTCCTCTTTGGGTTTGAAAAGCTTCTTTCGGATTCACTTTCGTATTCATGGGAACCGATTTTACCAAACTGCCTTGGATCAACTTTTTAATTTCAAAAAATAAATCGTGGATATCAATGGGCTTTGATACAAACCCATCCATTCCAGCATTTTTTGCAGAAACTTTATCTTCTTCAAACACACTGGCTGACAAAGCTATGATAGGTGTACGGATACTACTGCTTTTTTCATAATCACGAATTTGACGAGTGGCTTCTAAACCATCCATCTCAGGCATTTGGATATCCATTAATACTAAATCAAATTTTTTAGACTTAAAAAACTCCAACGCCTCCCTTCCATTTTTGGCAATTTCCACCTTGTGTCCGTTAGATGTCATTAATAGTTCAATGAGCTCGACGTTCTGTTTGACGTCATCCACGATCAGTATATCCATACTCGGCAAATCAAATTGAATTTTTTCATTGAACTCTAAAATGGGATTCCCTTTTTCCAGAGGAAGGGATACATAAAAATGAGTACCAGCACCAAGTTCACTTTCTACCCAAATCTTTCCTTTCATAAGTTCTACTAATTGTTTGGAGATCGTAGTCCCAAGTCCTGTCCCACCAAACTTACGACTCATGGAAACATCCGCTTGTGTGAATGGATCAAAAATTTTTTCTAACCTATCAGGAGCAATGCCTATCCCACTATCTTGAATATGAAAAAGAACCTCTTCTTCTTTTGTTGTGATACTGAGTTGGATAAAACCTTCTTTTGTAAATTTAATTGCATTTCCAAGTAAGTTGGTTAAAATTTGTCGGATGCGAAGACTGTCTCCTTTGTAGTATTCTTCTAGATTTTCTGCTAGAGAATACTGAAACTGTAATCCCTTTCTTTTTGCCTCGATTCCCATGGCAGAACATACTTGATCTACAAGTGAGAGTAAAGAAAAATCTATGATTTCAAGTTCTACTGCACCACGATCCAATTTTGCTGAATTCAGTACATCATTCAGTAACCGTAACAAAGATTTTGCGGAATTCTTAACAGTTTCTAATTGTTTTTTCTGATTTCCATACAACTCCCCCGCTAACAATACTTCGGTAAATCCAATGATAGCATTCATAGGAGTTCTGATTTCATGGCTCATGTTAGCTAAAAATGTAGTTTTAGTGATGGCTGCCATCTCCGCCTTTTCCTTGGATTCAATCAGTGCTTCTTCAATCATCCTCCTATCCGTGTTGTCTAAAATCACACCATCCAAAAATTTAACTTTTTTTTCTTCATCGAAAACAAGGCCACCGTATTCTAAAACCCAACGAATTTCCCCTGATTTTTGAATGATTCGATAATTCAAAACAAATGTATCGGTAGTATCGATTGCATTTTGAATGATATTAGAAACATGAATCCGGTCTTCTGGGTGGATGATTTCTGAAAAAGTTCTTTTGCGATTCGGTTCCAAAAAATCACTGGAAGGATAACCCGATAAACTTTGTATCGAATCACTCATAAACACTGTAGTCCAATACTCATCCACCAAACATCTGTAAACTACTCCCGGAATATTTTGAATGAAAGATTGCATTTGTTCTTCATTTGATTTTAATGCTTTTTCAATAATGACTCTTTCCGTTATATCACTGATCAATCCTACAAAAATGTCGTCTTGCGGGAGTTTTGTGTGTCCAATAGCCAATCGAATGGGAAAAATGGATCCGTCTTTTCTTATCGCTTCTGTTTCTCTACCTACTCCAATGATTTTTGCGTTTCCTGTTTTTAGATAATTAGAAAGATACCCATCATGTTCGGATTGATAAGGATTCGGCATTAAGATATTCACATTCTTTCCAATGATTTCCTTTGCTTTCCAACCAAACATTTTTTCAGCAGTAATATTAAATTCCTGCACAATACCTTTTGTGTTGATCATTACAATGGCATCAGCGGCAGTTTCAATGATAGCTCGAAGCCTCGATTCACTTTTTTGTAGATTTTGGAAGAGATCTTTATAACTAATAAATGCGATGGTCGCCACAGCTGAGCCAATGACAAAAATGCTTCCAATACTAACAAGAAATGCTAAAAATAATTGGTCAGGATTAGAAGACTCGAGTATCTGATTCCTTTCTGTGACAAATCGAGCCGCCGCCATTCCGGTATAGTGCATTCCCGATATCGCACTCCCCATTACAACGCCACTAACAAGAGTTAAATAGATATTTTTGATTTTTAAATTTCTTTTTTTTAGCCGAAATTGAATGAAAATTGATAAAATAGCCAAGGATATGGCAACTACAAGTGAAACAGAAAAAAGTAATGGATCATACATTAACTTTGGTCGCATTTCCATAGCAGCCATTCCCATATAATGCATAAAGCCGATTCCAGAACCTACAATCACTCCAACAGAGATTAGTTCCTTTCTACTGATTTCTTTTTTGTTTAAAGAAACCAAGGCAAAGTAAGAGGCGAAAAAACTAGGCAGAATGGAAAGTATCGTAATGGATTTATTGTATGTGACTTTTGTACAGAGTTCAAAAGACATCATTCCAATAAAGTGCATTGACCAAACCGCACCACCCATCGATAAACTGGAAGTGAATAGAATTGCTAACCGAGAATACCGATTCTCCACATTCGAGAAACGATTCAGCATGTATAAGGAAATCCAAGAAGCAAAAATTGATATAAAAACAGAAAGACTGACTAACCAATAATTATAAGAGCCTTCTACAAAATACGTTTGGCTTGAATCAAAGATAAAAAAATGTTTTAGAATTTCGAATCCCACTGTTTTACTGACACCGACTTTCTCCTATGATTCATCATAAGAAAATATGGATACTAGCAAATTAGATATATTCTAAATTCTATAGATAAGCATTCGTACTAGCCCTAAACGAAATCGCTTTGATCGGGATAGATAGAATCAATTGTGGCAATTTTTGCCATTCCAATCGAACAGGAATCCATTGTAAGAATTTTTATTAAAGATTCAAACCCTACAGGTTTGATTTTCAATTTTATAAT
Source organism: Leptospira terpstrae serovar Hualin str. LT 11-33 = ATCC 700639 (assembly GCF_000332495.1). Taxonomy (NCBI): domain Bacteria; kingdom Pseudomonadati; phylum Spirochaetota; class Leptospiria; order Leptospirales; family Leptospiraceae; genus Leptospira; species Leptospira terpstrae. Next base: position 662,330 of record NZ_AOGW02000010.1, read on the forward strand.
ATTTTAATTCCAACTCTTACATTTAGACCAATTGGTTCACCAAGGTTTTACTTTGATACAGTAGACCGATCAGTCTTTACTTGATAAGAAAGAATCATAAACTTTGGGATTTTACTTGCACCACTTGCCTTAAATCAAAAAGGTTTGGTATGGAAAAAAACTTAAAAAACAAAAATGCCATCGTGACCGGTGGTGCACTTGGGATAGGTAGAGAAACATCTCTACTTCTTGCCAAAAAAGGAGCCCATGTCATAGTATCAGATATCAATTCAGCAGAAGGAAACCGTGTGGTTTCAGAAATCAATGACCTAGGTGGTTCTTCAGAATTTATCAAATGTGATGTCACCATAGAAGACGAAATTATCGCGTTAGTAGATGGACTCAAAGTCAATAACAAACGATTAGACATTATGGTAAATAACGCAGGCATAGCCAATAAACCCACCTTTATGCATAAAGTCACAACAGAAGTTTGGAACCGATTGATTTTAATGGATTTAACTAGTGTCTTTTGGTCTCAGAAATATGCCACAAAACTCATGCTAAGTGATCGCCTTGGTGGTTCCATTATCAATGTGGCATCAATTGCAGGACTAGGTGCCTCCCCTTCTCTTGGTCCTTATTGTGTTGCCAAAGCCGGTGTGATTGAGCTCACAACGACTGGAGCCTTGGAAGTAGCTAGATTCGGTGTTCGGATCAATGCCGTTTGTCCAGGTTGGACAGAAACTGCCATCCTTGATGTAGCCGGCGAAAGAGGAAAGGATGCTATGGAAAAAAATATTCCTATGGGAAGGCTTGGAAAACCAGCAGAAGTAGCTAACTTAATAGCATTTTTAGCATCCGATGAATCTAGTTTTATTACGGGTTCTGTATATCGTGTGGATGGGGGAACAAGGAGTTGAGGCGGATCAGTGAAATTTATTTACACATATCAGAGAAAATGTCATTAGGCGTATCGATGATTTTGGAAGTATAGGAATCGTTTTTGATATCTACTTCGATATATACAGATTGGTTGGCTTCGACAGTAAAAAATTGATAAACATAGAAATTATCATAATGAGGCAATTCGAAATCGCGTCGATTATCATACATTGAAAATTCGTAAATATATTCTCCTTTGGGTATTGGAAAATAATTATTACAAAACTCAATTATCGAATTTTGTCGATGCAAATTTTTACTTACTTTATAATATGAAGATTTATTAATAGAAGAATATGGAATTACAGAATTGCGGATTGGGTAATCCCAATAACGCATCCTCAACCAAAATCGATTTTTACCAAAAACAAAATTGTATGAATAACTATTTGATTCATTCCCGAATTTTTCTCCCAAGACATTTACAATAAAATAATTATTTTGATGATCTGGAACAGGTACTGCTTTAAAAATGTATTCACTTTTACCTTTCAACAAAGGACTGGTAGCGATATTTAACAAGCTAACAACAGGATCTGCTTGAGTAACAGATAGTATATGAAAATCTAAAAAAAATAATAATAGAAGTAGAAAAATACACTTAAATTTCAACATACAGTCCACCTGATTTTGATTTTTTTTTGATGATAAATTTTTGTTTTTTGTCTTTTGTAAAAAAAAACGAATATGCCTTTTCCATCTCGTCTTTACGATACCGGATACGAATTGTCTGATTTCTACACGGGATTTTATGGGAAAAGCCACCTTTAGGATCAATATGAAAAGGCAATCTATATTCAGAATCAGGATCAGTGTGAACACTTAATTCATCTAGCAACTTTTCTTCAACATCGAAAACGTTTGTTCGATCCAATATAATTGAAATTGATGTTATATTTTCCAAAGCTCCAGAAATGGCTAGTGGACAGAGTTTTTTGGCTAAATAAGGATGATAAGTTAATTGAATCGTATGAGTTGTATCACAGTTGCCGATATGGAGAAATAATAAACTCAACCAAAGAAATCGAAAATACATACCACCTCCTTGATATTAAAAATCCAATAGTTTCATTCAATTTCTTAAACTATATGGAACAAAAAGCATGATCGAAAAAACCACTAACGTTCGCTATTTTCTTATCATTTTAAATAAAAATAAGAATTTAATAATATGAAACAATAATTAAAGAGAAACGAGAGGGAATAATAATATTAAAATTTAATGACAGGCGATGAAGTTAGATTTCAGCCTATCTTAGATTCCCGTGAAAGGGATGTGCAGGGCTTGGTCTGACGGATGTCAGACGGGAGCGTTAGCGCACCCCGGAACAGCCCGACCCCGAAATTCTTTCGGGGGTTCACCCTTAACGCATTACTTCAAATAGTCGACCGAGTAAACTATCTTGGGTTTGCATGGTTTTAGAATTGGCTTCGTAAGCGCGGTTGACTTCAATCATATCCACCATTTCCGTCACAACAGAAACGTTTGAGGCTTCTAAATATCCTTGCATGACTTGTGGGGCAAGAAGAGTGGGAAACTTGGTGGGTTCTCCCGATTCGGGAGTGTCGGAATAAAACGAGTCCCCTTCTTTGTCGAGGTGGCGAGGATTTTCTACGGTTCGGATTTTTAAGGTATCGAGAAGGACTGGATCTTCAAATCGGTTTTCACTAAAGTTAGTTCCATCTTTCGGTGCGGTTCCGAGTTTTGCGTTGATATAGATCTCTCCATTTTCTTTCACAAGAAAATTTCCTTGGTTCACTTGGATGGGACCTTTTTCTCCAAGAAGAGGAAATCCTTGGGGAGTGACTACAAATCCATTTTTATCTAATACAAAACTTCCACTTCGAGTGAGGCGTTCGCCTCGGTTAGTAAGAACAGTAAAGAAGGCAGGTTTTTCCATACCGGGTTGGTCTTGGACCATCAAGTCAAAGATATTGTCTGTTTTTTTCACAGAGCCTTGGTCGAAACGAGTGTACACTTCATTCACTTCAGCACCAAACCCGAGTTTCCCGACCACAGGTGAGGTATCAAAAGATCCCATAGGCGTTTTTCCAATTCCATCTTCTGAATAACGATGCAGTAACATTTCAGGAAAGGTTTTGAAAACGGTTGTATCTTTTTTGAATGCAGTTTTATCCACATTGGCCAAATTGTTGGCGATCACATCCATTCTTACTTGTTGGGAAATCATCCCGTTGGCGCCTGTATAGAGTCCTCGTAACATACCTTTCCTACCTATCATTTCTTTCGGTCAGAACACGAGATTCCCTAAGAGAAAATGCGACATAGTCAAAAAAGAGTTGAAGTTTTGATGAAAATTCAGGAAAAAGAAGGACATGAAGTTATCCATCGGAAATCTCCCCCAGTCGCTTACTGACGAAGCCCTCGAAAAACTTCTTTCGGCCCATGGAAAAGTGGATCACCTCCAAATCAAACGGGACAAAATCACCAAGGTTTCCTTGGGATATGGTACCGCAGAAATGGCAGATGCCGATGCTACGAAAGCAATCGCTGCCCTAAACGGAAAAGAAGTAGAAGGGAAAAAATTGGTTCTAGTGAACCAAGAAGAGCTTACCAAATCGCAAAACGATGCTGCCAAGAAAAAAGGAAGTCCCGCTGTAGCCAAACCAACGTTTGGTAGAAACCAAACCTCTGGTGGTGGAAACACAGGTGTCCAAAGGAGAGGCGGTTCTCGCGGTTCTTAGATGAAACAACTGACCGGCAGTTACCTCTCCATTGGAGCCGGAGAGAACCAAATCCCCCTGATCCGGGCAGCAAAAGCCAGAGGACTCAAAGTCATCTCGGTGGACACAAACCCCCAGGCTCCGGGTCTTGTGGAATCAGATATTAAAATATTAGAATCTACTCATGAATATAGAAAAATTCTACATTCTATGAGTAAAGTCCCTCTCCCCTTCACACTTTTAGGAGTGGGTTCTCGATCTTATGGCAAAGCAGTATATACAGTTTCTTATTTAGCTGAAAAATTAAAACTTCGCGGGAATCCTCGTGATACTGTGAATCTTTTTCTCGACAAAGAAAGATTTAAAAACTCCGTTCAAAAGTATGGAATCCCGGTTCCCCTTTCTTTGCAGTCCAATTTACAAACGAAAGCCAAAGAAAAAAAAATCGAAATCACATTTCCACTCATCGCCAAACCCAAAGAAGGTTCTGGGAAAAAAGGAATTTTGGTTTTGGAGTCAGAGGCTGAATTTAAAAAGTTTAGTCGATTAAAAACCAGTGAAAGTTTTTTATTAGAACCATTCATCCCAGGAGAGGAAGTGACGGTTCTTGGTTTTGTGATCGCCAGACGTTTTTATTTGATCTCTCTCACTGACAAAATTACAACGGGAAAACCAAACTTTATCGAAGTGGCCCATGTCGCGCCGTCAAAACACATTGCAATGGCAGGAGAATTAAAAATGATCTGCCAGGCCATCGTTACTGCCACCAAACTAAAAACAGGTCCTTTTGTTGCCGAATTCAAAATTACAAAAAATAAAGAATGCCTTCTGATTGAATCTGCTCCAGAAGTGGGTGGCGAATTTTTAGCGGATGTGCTCATCCCGGAACATTATGGGTATCAGTATTTTAACGACCTACTCTCCGTTACGATTGGTGAAAAAACAAGACCAGGTTTTTTAAAAAAACCCAAAGACGGGGTCACAAAATCCGCGTTAGTGTTTACACTTCCCTCGGAACGCCAAAAGAAAATGGGAGAACCTACCACCTTACTTGCCAATGTCGGTGAGACTGTTTTTTTCCAGAAACAGTTGGTTCCCACTGGCGCTCTTCTGGATAAATTAGAGGGAAACCACAAAAGAACCCAAGTGTTTGGGATCACTACGAAATTAGACACAAACACCGAAGATTGGTTAGAATCTATTTTCACACGAATCAATTCATGAAAAATGTCTGGGATGAACACTATGAAAGACCAAAATCAAAACTGGCCTTTCCGGATGAAAATTTAGTCCGCCTCCTTTCTAGAATCCAACCAACCAATCGCAAAGCGCTCGACTTTGGTTGTGGTTCCGGCAGGCATTCTTACCTCTTGCAAAACGAAGGATACCTTGTTACCGCCTGTGATACTGCCAAAACTACTATAGATAGTTTAAACCAAAATCCATCTTCCATTCGTTGGATTTTTACCCCACCCGATACAAACCTTCCGTTTTCCCCGAGTGAATTTGGTCTGATTGTTAGTTGGGGTGTGTTTCATTACAATCAAAGAGAAGATGCAAAAAAATTACTTTCTTCTTTGTATTCCTCTTTGGATGAAGGAGGATACCTTTTGGGTTCTATTCGTGCGGAGGGAGATACCCATCTCGGTCTTTCCAAAGGAAAGATGAATTTGGTAGATCTTAGCGGAGGTTATGCGGAGACTTACTCACTCGAAGATTTAAAAAGTTTTCTTTCCATCTTTTCGAATGTATCCATTGGATATTCGGAACGAACCCCACTCGGTAAATTGGAAGATAGAATTTGCCACTGGTTTTTCCTTGCTTGTAAATAATGAACGAAAAAAATTCTTTGTTGGAAGAATGTCCACTCGATAAACTTTGTGACTGGCAACCATTATATACAACCACAGGAAAGTATTCTGGGTTATCCATTTTCGAATGCAAACATTGTAAACTCCAAACTCTCTATCCTAGGCGCAACCAAAAAGAATTATACGGTAAAGACTACTACCAAGGCAAAGCCGACTATACTTATATTGATGAAAGAGAAAATAAAAAATACTTTCAATATGTATGGAAAGCCCGAGTGCGTAACATTCAAAAGTATGTATCTTCCGGAAACTTCCTTGATATAGGTTCTTCTTTCGGCGGTTTTTTGGAGTCTGCGAGGGAGGAAGGTTTCCAAGTCCAAGGGGTGGAAATTTCAGAATATGCCTCTCGTTATGCGAATGAAAATGGAATTCCAACTTTTCAGGGAAGTTTATTAGATGCAATATTTCCAAACGACCATTTTAGCGTCATCACCATGGTGGAGGTGATTGAACATATAGAAGAACCGAACCATTTTTTTAAGGAACTTACCCGAATTCTAAAACCGGGAGGACTTCTCCTCCTACAAACTGCTAATTTTGATGGTTGGCAGGCAAAATCGGAAGGTTCCAATTATCACTACTACATGCCAGGCCATGTTTATTATTACTCAGACACCATCCTAAAAAAAATATTGACGAACCTTAATTTTAATCATTTTGTATCTTACTTCGGAGTGGATTTTCCTTTAGTAGCCAAACTTCAAAAATCAAGAGGTTCTTTCCAAAACTGGAAAGACTACTTCCAATGGATTCGTATTTCGTATTACCATTTTAAGTCAAAATGGAAAAGAAAAGGATTTCCCATCACTTCAAGTTACGTTTTGTACGCTTTTAAAAAATAGGTAAACCCATATGAATGACACAACCAAACTTCCCTTACTTGTCCGGCTGACAGCAATTCCAGAGGAAAACGGATGGAAACGAAAACTCATTTTAAGTCTTCGGGTTTTATTAGTCGCCGTTCATAGGTTTATGAAAGATGATTGTCTTATCATAGGTTCCAGTTTGGCATATACAACCATTGTCACTCTCATCCCAACACTTACCGTTGCTCTCGCTTTAATCACTGTTGCTTCAGGAATCCAAGCAAGACAAGGAGAAATGGTGGATGAAATAAATTCCTACTTACTTCGTAACAATATCCAATTTGATATCACTCCTTACCTTGATACACTTACAGACATTATATCCACGGCTTCGCAAATTGGAGCAGTGGGTTTTGTGGTATTTATTTTCTCAGCTACTGCTGTCTTACGATCTCTCGAAAAAGCCTTCCATATCATTTGGAAAATTGACCTACATAGAAATTTTATTAATAAGTTTGTATTTTATTTCTTTCTTATCTCTTTTGGTCCGCTTCTTTTTGTTGTTGGAAAAAACATCACTGATAAAATTTCCGATTCTGTTCGCCCTCCTCACTTAAAGTCAATTGTTTCGACAAAACAAGGTGAGTTATGGGTTGCGGGTGAAAAGGGAAATATTGGAACTATCAAAGAACTTAACAAATCGATATCTTTTATTCCAAATTCAAGTATAGACTTTGAGAACATGCTTTGTATCGATTTTGAAACTGTTGAAACAGGTACATGCAAAAAACCAGATATCTCAAAAGAAAACTTTTTTCGAATTCGAAGTGTCGGCGATGATTTATTCACAATTTCAGAAGAAGGAACTTTTCTTTATTCGAATGATTTAGGCAGTACATGGAAACTCCATTCTCTAAAAGGAATCAATGTATCCGATTTTGGTGCGATCGATTATGATACTCTATTCATTCTCACAAAAGACACTCGCACACTTCGTTATGAAATTGGCAAAACACTAAAAGAAATCAAAAGGTTCACAGATCCTGCCATCACACCCATACGAGTTCGTTTCTTTTCTGATAAAGACGGTTTTATTTTAGACCGTGAAGGTAGACTTTGGAAAACCAGTGACGGAGGGATTACATTTTTTCCTCAAGAAATTTCACAAAAACCTCTGAATGATATTGCTTTTTTAAACCGAAACGTAGGTTTTCTTGTTGGTGATAGTGGTGCCATTTTTAAAACCACAGACGGAGGCTACACTTGGTCCGACTTAAGCCACAGAAAGTATTCTTATGAAAGAGTATGGGTGTTTACTTCGCCAAAAAAACAAGACTTCGATATCTTTATCCTTACCTCCCTGGGTGACATTCTCCTCTCTGAAGACGAAGGTGAAAACTGGTCTACAGCATACAAAGGTAAGGCGGGAATGATTCTCGACTTAATTTTAATTTCCAAAAAAACAAAAGCTCCTGAAGTCCTTACTGATGGAACTACCGCACCTATAGAAGAAACAATCGAAATAGAGAATCAAAACGAAGCGGAATCATTAAACGAAGGTATGCTTGGCCTTGTTGGCGTGGGAGAATTCAATAAAATCATTCGGGTTGAAGATGATTCCAAAGGTCAAACCATTTGGAAAAAGTACCAAGGGGGAAAACGTTTTTTTTCCCTGTATTCTATTTTCCAAATCCTCCTTCCACTCCTTGCCCTTTGGTTATTCTTTTTGCTGATATTCAATATCATCCCAAATACCAAAGTCCCGATTAAAGCCTCTTCCATTGGAGCTGCTGTCACTGGAATCATCCTCATTATTTTCTTTTGGGGATTTATTAATATTTATCTCACATCTTTTACCGAAAAAACAATGTTAGTTTACAAGGCCTTGGCTGCGATCCCAATTGCTTTACTTGCCATTTATTCTATCTCACTCATCATTTTGTATGGTGCTGAAGTGACGGCAACTTTACAATTCCCTGACCGTTATCTACTGCCGAAACACCCATTTGATGATATTGATAGTAATCTCTCTTATGAGTTTTACAAAACCATACAAGTTTTAGCACTTACTTACGACCACCAATCCAAAAAAGGTGAGCTAATCAAAAAATCAGTTTTAAGAAAGTCACTTCTCATACCAGAAAAAGATTTATCCGAAATTTTAGATAAACTTGCCGATGCTAAACTCATTGAAATCACAGAAGACAAACGAATTGCACCGGTAAAACTCAAAGAACAAATCGATTTAGTATCTTTATACGAGAATACATCTAGTTTTAAATTGGGAGCACCAAAGGAACTTGCCGGTGTTATCCCCAAGTTAAATGAAAGTTTAAGTTTGGTTGAGGATAAATTAAAAGAGGAACTAAAAAAGATTTCTTTTAAAGATTTAATTTAATTGGATATCGTAAGACTGGATTCCAAGGAAGAAAGAACATACGTTGATTCGTATGTTCCGAAACTTACGGATTAAAGATAAGGATTCTTTTTTACTGGCGGAAGAGACGCTGACATTTGTTTGTAGATCTCTTCTGCAAGTCCCATCGATTCATTTTGGGAAATATTTTTGGCATACTCATCGTAAAGCATGTCTTCAAAAATTTCTTCCGCATACCCTCCATCGATCATTTTCTCTTTGTGGATGGTGTTTTTCATTTCTTTAAGCATCATCTTCACAAAAACAGATTCAAATTCCACAGAGGCATCATAGAGTTTTTTTCGATAAGGATCTTCTTTAATTTCCTCTCGAATGTTTTGTGGCACACGAATCGAAGAAGAACTCACCTTACCCATAAGTTCTTCATGAGTTTCTAGTAAGTTTTGGAAGTCAGACTGACCTTGTTTTTTCGGTTTTTCTAGATCATTCGAATAGGATTTCATCCGATTTAAAATGGATTCGTCTTGAGAGCGACTGAGTCTTCCCGAATAGTCTTGGATTTTGTGAATGTCCATATTATGTCTTCTTATTCTATCGGCAATTTTCCAAATTACTGAATCACAAGTTCTGCTTTTAAAGCCCCTTGTTTTTTGAGTGCTTCCAGAATCGAGATGATATCCCGAGTGGAGGCACCCACTTTATTCAAAGCAGCCACAACATCCGAAACTTGTGTGGTCTCCTTTAAAACAAAAACCGATTCCCCTTTTCCCTCGTCTTGGATGGGAAAGAAATACCGCGCTTTGTCTCTGTTTGCAATTTGGATGGTGAGGCCTTGTTGGGAGATAGCTACTTCATCGATGGCAATATTGGCACCCATGACAATCGTTCCCGTTCGTTCGTTGATGACGACTCGAGCGACTGGGGATGAGTTTACCGTTAGGTTTTCTAATTTAGCAAGGAATGCCAAATCCAGTTTCGGTTCCCCCGCCGCCATTTCTCCTGCTGCATTCACACCAGAAGATTTTACTGGTAGAGGAACTAGAACCTCTGTCGGAGATACCACTTCGGGGACAATCGAAAGTTCATTTGTGATGGCTTCGACAATGGCTCCCATAGTGGTATAATCTTTTTCTAGTAAAGTCAGTTTTACTGATTTTGTAACAGGGGCATTCGGGATTGATTTTTCTAAAATGGCACCCATGGGAACCAGAGCCGTATTCGATCCCGATTTTTTATCGGCTCCCCCTCGTTTTTTTTCTTTTCCACCAAACACAAGTACGCCGGAGGCAACGGCTATGGTTTCTCCATTTCCTGCTTTCAAAGGAGATTGTAAAAGCACTCCTCCTTCCAAGGAACGAGCATCTCCGAGAGAAGAGACTAAAATATCAATTTTATCCCCTTCTTTTAGATTCACGGGAACATTTGCTGAGATCAGAACCGAAGCTGTGTTTTTCGCATCGCGTAAGTTCTTTTTGGTATTCACACCGAGTCCACTTAAGTAGTTTTGCAAAGCTTCTTCTGTGAGTGGATTTTTTGTATCCCCTGTTCCATTGAGACCTACCACAAGTCCAAAACCAGTCAGTTGGTTTTCACGAACTGCATCAATCCGGACAAGATCCTTTAGTCTTGTTTCCACAGCAAATAAAGGTAAGGATAAAAATCCAATGAATACAATGGATAATAGTGATCTTCCACCCAAAAGAAAAAGGGTTTGAGTATTGTTTAAAAAAATTTTTTTGGAAAGTTCCATCTTTGGATAAGTAAAATTCATTTCTTTTGAATTCATTGGATTACTCACTTTCCCCTAAGAGTCGTTTGATATTTTTTAAGATAATTTCTTGTTTTTCTGGTTCCGAAAGTTCCGCTTTTTCCGTAACAGTTCCATCTGGATTGGTAATTCGTTTCATTTGGATATTAGGATTTGTTAATTCTTTCGGATTTAAAGTCCCTTGGTATTCCACCCGAAGGTTTGCAATCAAATCACTTGAGATAAATCTGTTTTTGTCGAGGTCTTCTGGAGAAATAGTTCCCGACAAACGAAGGTTAATCCTTTCTTCGGAAAGATTGAATACCTTACTCCCCTCAAGCTCCAAATTTCCTGTTCCGGGATCAATTCCTGTCACAAGAACTGCCATCACACCCACCACTTTGCCTTGAGATTTTGATTTACCCACTTTGGAACGCATGTAGGTGGCATTAGAGTTATAAGTAGGAAGGTCAGGAACAAGCTTTTTATCAGGAACCGTTTTGATATCATTATCAAAGGTTGCTTTGTATTCCGATTCGTATTCCACACGAAGGCCGTTTTTTAAAACCACTTTCACTACGGTTCCCGGTTGGATGGTCTTAGGATAAGAATAAGGATCTTTGTCTTTCCATAAGGAATCACCCCAAAGAGATAGTCCAGCAAGGACTGTCAGTCCATAGACTGTCAAAATTCCAATAGATCCTAGTTCAAAAATAGAAATCAAAAACCGATTCATTAGGGAGGATTTTTCTTTGAAATTCATAATATTTTATATTTCTTCGAGAAGGCAAATCCCTTCATTTTGCACACGGGCTTTGATGATCTTTTGCGAAGTTAAGTTGAGAACAGAAATTTCATCACCACGATTTCCAGAAGCGAGGGCTCTCGTTTTGATTTTTAATAATAAATTTCCCGCAGTATAAACCAATTGGACTTCTTGTCCTCTTTCGATAGTATGAAGTGTCCTTACTTGTTTTCTTTCAATGGCTGAATCCCCAAGTAAAACACCAAGCGCCGTTTTTCCCACCGGACTTTCCTCTAAATATTCGCGGTTGTGGTCTGCTGTAAAAAATTCTTTTAAGGCCACGTCGGCTTCTGTCAAAACTGCTTTTGATGGGATCTCTCTTGTAGTGAAATAGGCTCTTTTCTTTTCTTCAATAAGAAAGGGAACGGATTCCGAATATACCATTTTTCCTTCAAAGTAATAGTCCAAAGGAAAAAGACGTTTTCCTGCATGGAGGGTGCGTCCAGTATTTCTCCAGACAAGTTTAGTTCCGGAGATTGTATGGAGAGATTCTTTTTCTGAACTCAAACGAACAGATTGCCCTTCTTCCCCAAGAGATACGTCTACACTCTCTTGTAACTCTTTCCATAAAGAGCGTTCTAATTCTTTTTTTCCCACTACACTTGTTTTTGGAAGTAGAATTCCTTCTTTTCCCATTACCTCGAAAGAAAGATCTTCCCCCGTTTCTTTTTTATAACGCGTGTTTAGCGACTCTTTTAGAGTATCTGGTTCTAAGACGAGAGGATATTGTAAATTTTGAAATAGGATCGGGTTCCAGTTTCCTTTCCAGTTAGTAAAATCAGACAAACGAATTTCACTATTACCCACTATGGTTTTGGGTTTTAAGTAAACTCGATTCTCTTTCTCTTTTGCCAGAATGGGCAAAGATAGAACTAAACTAAAAAGGATAAGGAACCAAAGTTTCATTAACGTTTCAAACCTATTGCCGTAGAAAGCATGTTATCTGAGGTTTGGATGGTTTTGGAATTGGATTCATAGGCTCTTTGTGCCACAATCATATTCACCATCTCTTCTACGATTTTTACGTTACTCATTTCCAAAAATCCTTGGAGGACACTTCCATATCCTTCTTGGGATGGCATCCCAGGAATTTCTGCACCAGAGGCCACTGTTTCTCGAAACAAGTTTTTACCCACAGCTTGGAGACCCGCAGGGTTCACAAAGCGGTAAAGTTCCAATTGACCAATGGTTGTGGGACGAATGTCATTCCCGATTTTTACAGTGACTTCCCCTTCTTCCGAAACCATCAGGGTATTGAGGATGGCGTTTTCAGGAAGGATGATGGGAGGTTCGAGTAGGTATCCATTCGAAGTCACTACTTGTTGGTTGGAGTCAATTTTAAAAGATCCGTCCCTCGAATAAGAAAAAGTTCCATCAGGCATTTGGATTTTAAAAAATGCCATTTCCCCTGTCAGGGCAAGGTCTAGTTTGTTTCCCGTAGCTTGGAAGGAACCAATTTCGAATAACTTCTGTGTGGCGGCAACTTTCACCCCATGCCCCACATTCACACCAGTTGGGATTTCGGAAACAGAGGTGGCTGGAGTTCCCGCAAGCACTTGGTGTTGGTAAACTAAATCTTCAAAGTCCACACGGTTCTTTTTGAAACCAGTTGTGTTTACGTTGGCCAAGTTGTTAGCAACGGTATCAATATGAAATTGTTGGGCAATCATCCCGGTAGCGCCGGTCCATAGGGATCGCATCATAAAAAGGCACCTCTACAGCTTTCTATCGGTAGAGATGAAAAAAAGCTAAGTGTCTTTTTTCCGGTTTATGTCTTATTTTCCTGTACTTCCAAACCCACCCGTTCCCCTCTCTGTAGCAGAAAGTTCTGTCACCACCTGAAGGGTTAGCTTGTCCACTGCCTGAAATACAATTTGGGCCACCCGGGTACCCGGTTCGAGGACAAAGTCCGCCCCACTCAAATTCAATAGAGGGATGAGAATTTCTCCCCGGTAATCCGAATCAATCGTTCCTGGGCTATTTGGCATAAGGATGCGGTTCTTAGTAGAAAATCCACTCCTTGGCCGGATCTGTCCCTCAAAGCCATCGGGGATGGCCATGGCAAGGCCCGTGGGAACATAAACTACTTCGCCTTGGGGAATGGTTATGTTTTCCGTGAGGCAAGCAGAAAGATCCATACCGGCAGAACCAGAGGTTTTGTATTCAGGAACAACGGCACCGGCTTTTAAAATCTGGAGGGACACAATGGGAGGTTTCATCTGGATCCTTAACTTAGTATCTGTTTTGTATTTATTAGAGTTTGTTTGAATTGGTACAATTGTTTTTTTTTCGAATCATCCACCAAATTGAACGGGGATTTTTGCGAATTGAGATTCTGTCATATCACCCACACAAGACAAATGTACTTTCTTTAGATCAAACAATTGTTTTGCGGTTTCATTGATTTCCTCTAAGGTAACCGACTTGATGGACTTCATTCTGTCTTCCAAAGAAAAATATTTTCCATAATAGATTTCTTGAAGGCCAATATTATTCATTCGGTTTTCGGGAAGTTCATAACCAATCGCAATGGAACCCATTTGGTTGGATTTTGCATCGGCAAGTTCCGATTTAGAAAATCCAAATTTGGTGATACTTTCCAACTCTTTTAATATGAGCTCCACACAACGGGCAGCCTTTTCTTTCGAAGTCGCAGAAGAAATAGAAAAAAGACCAGTCGTTTTGTAATAGGAAGGAAAACTATAAATACTATAACATAATCCTTCTTTTTCTCGGATGTTTTGGAAAAGTCGAGAAGCCATTCCTCCACCAAGGATGGTTGAAATCAATTGGGTGACAGTGACAGTTCGGTAATCTCTTTTGTTCCCATTTACACCAAGCATAATATGAAACTGCTCAATTTTACGACGTTCCAAATGCTTCGAATAACTTTTTTTAGGTGCAGGAATGATAAGTTCTGTCGGATTTTTACCCTTTGGATTCTCAAAGGAAAAGTATTTGTTTGTGAGATCTAAAATTTTTTCCCATGTAAAATTTCCAGAAACAGAGATGACCATATTTTTCGGGAAATAGTGTTTTTCAAAAAAACTGCGGATGGATTTTTCACTCACACCTGTGACAGATTTTTTAGTTCCAATGATATCACGGCCGTAAGGTGACTTACCAAAGATATTGCGAAAGTAATAATCATAAACAAAATCATCCGGAGCATCTTCATAGGAACGCATCTCTTCCATAATGACACCCTTTTCTGTGCGAATGTCTTCATCACGAAAAAGTGGTCGAAATAACATATCGGAAAGAATATCAAAAGCAAGCTCGGCTTGGTCTTTGATAGCAACAACGTAATATTGTGTGTATTCACGACCCGTTGAGCCGTTTAAAATTCCGCCCACTCGTTCTATGGATTCAGCTATTTCTTTACTAGTTCTATGTTCCGTATCTTTAAAGAGCATATGCTCTAAAAAATGGAAGTATCCGTGTTCTGAACTCGTTTCGGCAAGACTGCCTTGTTTCAAAAAAACACCCACCCCCATGGAGGATGCGTGTTTCATAGGTTGGAAGAGAACCGTTAACCCATTAGGTAAAACGGCTCGTTTGCATTCGATAACGGATGCCATTTGTTTACTCCCCCCAAACAATTGTTTGGGGACTGTTTAGTTGTCTAGAAGAACATCCTTTCTGGAAAGGTCGATTTTTCCCATTTTATCAACGGAAATCACCTTCACTTGGATTTTGTCTCCTTCGGAAACAATGTCACGAACCGATTGTACTCGTTTCACATCTAGTTTGGAGATATGACAGAGACCTTCTTTTCCTGGCAAAATTTCGACAAAAGCACCAAAATCAGCAATTCGTTTGATGACACCATCATAGATTTTGCCTACTTCGATTTCTTCAAAGATTCCGTCGATCATGGCAATGGCTTTTTCTTTTGCTTCTTCACTTGGAGAAGCAATCGTTACCTTTCCTGTGTCATCCACAGATATCTCCGATCCAGATTGTTCGATGATCGCACGGATCATTTTACCACCAGGACCAATGAGTTCGCCAATGCGATCTTTTGGAATTTGTTTGAGAGTGATACGAGGAGCATTTAAACTCAAATTGCCTTTCACAGAAGAAATCGCTTTGTTCATTTCCCCAAGGATATGGTCACGACCCACTTCTGCTTGTTCAATGGCTTTCTGTAAAACTTCGAGACCTAGTCCATTGACTTTTAAGTCCATTTGGAAAGCAGTGATTCCTTTTTTGGTTCCTGCAAGTTTGAAGTCCATATCGCCGAAGTGGTCTTCAATTCCAGCAATGTCAGAAAGGACGGCAAACCGGCCTTTTTCATCACTAAAAAGACCCATAGCAATTCCAGACACAGGACCCGAAATGGGAACACCCCCAGCCATAAGGGCCAAGGTTCCCGAACAAACGGAAGCCATAGAAGAAGAACCATTGGATTCTAAAATTTCAGAAACAATACGAATCACATAAGGAAAATCCGTTTGAGTCGGGAGCACTTTTTTGATCGCACGTTCCGCCAAGTTTCCGTGACCAATTTCACGTCGGCCAGGACCTGAGTTTCGACGCACTTCTCCAACAGAAAATGCTGGGAAATTGTAGTGCAACATAAAGTTCTTTTCTTTCGAACCTTCCAAAGTTTCGTACCTTTGGTTGTCAGAAGTAGTTCCTAGAGTCACAACACCAAGCGATTGGGTTTGTCCACGGGTGAATACTGCTGATCCATGAGGTCCAGGAAGAACGTCAATTTCACAAGAAATTTGGCGAATTTCGTTGGTTTTACGACCGTCAAAACGAATTCCATCGTTTAGCACGAGTTCGCGGACCACTTCGTATTCTAATTCATGTAGAAAATGTTTGATATCTTTTGATTTGTCTTCTGGTGCAAGTAACGTTTTAAAATGTTCTACTGTTTCTTTATTGATGGCTTTGATGTCATCATTACGTTTTGCTTTGTCAGAGTTTTTGTTTGCAGCCGCCAAACGGTCGTATGCGAACTCACGAATTTTTTTATGAAGTTCTTTGTCTGGAGTTTTTAGAACGACTTCTTTTTTCACCGTTCCATTTTTCGTAGCCAAAGTCTCTTGCATTTCGACAGCAATTTTTAGCTGTTCTTGTGCAAAACGGAGAGCAGACATCATATCTTCTTTTGAGATTTCGCTTGCTTCCCCTTCGATCATCACAATGGCTTCTTTGGTTCCGGCAACTACCAAATCCAAATCAGATCTTGTGATTTCTTCGTTTGTGGGGTTTAGAATAAATTCACCAGCGATCCTTCCGATACGAGCACCAGCAATAGGGCCTGCAAAAGGAATGGAAGAAACGGAAAGTGCCGCCGAAGCTGCGTTAATCGCATGTCCTTGGACAGAAACTTGTTTGTCTGCGGATAATACTTGTACGAGAAGTTGTACTTCAGAGAAGTATCCTTCTGGAAACATAGGACGAATGGGACGATCTAAGATACGGGAAAGTAATACTTCGTGTTCTGCGGGTTTTGCTTCACGTTTGAAGTATCCACCAGGAAAACGACCTACCGAGTAGGCTTTCTCAGTGTATTCGCAAGTAAGTGGGAAAAAATCTTGTCCTTCTTTTGGTTCTTCTGCCGCACAAACTGTGGCAAGGAGAACTAAATTTCCGGTTTTGTATACAACCGACCCGTGAGCTTGTTTCGCCCACTTGCCGGTCTCAATGGTGATAGAGTCTCTACCCCAAGTACCAGTCAACTCTGTAGCCATAGGATTTATTTCCTAAGGCCGAGTTTTTCAATCAGCTTTTTATAACTTTCTAGGTTGGAACGTTTTAGGTATTCCAACAAACTCTTTCTCTGGTTCACCATAGCGATTAATCCGCGGCGAGAGTGAAAGTCCTTCTTGTTCGCTTTGAAGTGTTCAGTAAGGTCTTTGATACGAGAGTCGAGAAGAGCGATTTGTACTTCTGCAGAACCTGAGTCGTTTGGTTTGCTACCGAAAGTAGCAATGATCTGCTGTTTTTGTTCTTTTGTGATCATAACAGTGTCCAGATTTTAAGAAGGACTCATTTAGAAAACATAATTTTTAAGGAAGGGTCAAAAAATACTTTTCTGTAACGGTAGGGAATGTGGTCCGGTTTCCCATCGTAAGTACACCAGGCAAGGATTGTAGATTCATCTGAGTCTACAATATAAAACCCATTTTCATCGGCCTTTGGGAGTTTGTCCCAAATGTACCCCCCGTGGACCACGGCCTTTTTTTCTGCCTCATCGGCAATCCGCACGGGAAGTGGGAACACTTCCTTCCAGGTTCGTAAGTCCAGGTAGGTAATTTCTTCTAAGGGTTTTACCCCGTCCAAGTGGAATTCTCCAATGGATTCTCGTACCAATCGTCCAAGAGAAAGCG
The DNA here is from genome assembly GCF_000332495.1 of Leptospira terpstrae serovar Hualin str. LT 11-33 = ATCC 700639. Taxonomy (NCBI): domain Bacteria; kingdom Pseudomonadati; phylum Spirochaetota; class Leptospiria; order Leptospirales; family Leptospiraceae; genus Leptospira; species Leptospira terpstrae. The sequence continues at coordinate 679,892 of NZ_AOGW02000010.1, forward strand.
GGATTCCCCACTGGTCTGACAAATCCAAAACAATTTTACGGATGTATGTTCCGGAGCTCACATGGATTCGAAAGGAAAAACCAGAACTTGTTTTTTGGATGTCGGCCACTTTGTAGATAGAAATGGATCTTTCCTTTTCTTCCACAAGGGCCCCTTCCCGCACTAGATCCGATTGGCGTTTTCCTCCCACTTTGAGGGCAGATATTTTCGGGGCTTTTTGGATCTTTAGCTTCGTGAGTTCTGAAAGTTCCCGTTCCAATCGTTCCGTGGGAAATGTGGATTCCCAAACGGATTGGATAGTTTCCCTTTCCTCCACTTCCACAACTCCTTCGGGATCCCCGGAATCGGTTCGCAGCCCCACAACCACTTCCGCATAATAGGTTTTGTCTTTTCCAAGAAATACTTGGGAGAAGGCAGTATAGTCGCCGCAAGGTAAAATCAGTAGTCCTTCGGCAAACCGGTCGAGAGTTCCGGTGTGGCCGACAGACTTTTGTTTTAACAAACGTTTGGTTTTGAGAACCAAATCGGAACTCGTAATGCCCGGAGGTTTGTAGACAAATAAGAATCCGGATTGGTAAGGTTTATGAGCCATAAAATCTCTGACTTAAGGAAAGTAATAAGAAAGAATACTAAGTTGTTTTTGAATCTGAATTTGTTTTTGAATCATCTTCTGATTCGTTAACATTTTCATCCTCTGTTTCTTCTTCAGTATCCTCATCTTCTTCGTTTTCAGACGGATGGAGTTCTTCAAACAAAGTTTTAGGAGCGGATTCATCGATCAGGCGATTCACTTCCAAACTTTTGATGTAGTTATTGTCCCAGACAAAACTAAACTTGGGATTGGTATGAAGGTGGAGGTTCTTTCCGACAAGGGAAGAGAGAAAACCCGCACAAGAGACAAGTCCTTGTGTGAGTTTTTTTCTTTCGTTGTTATTACAAAGAGCAGTGAAGTAAACCTTTGCATACTTGAGATCTTCACTGATCTCAATTCGATGAAAACTTGGCAAAAAGACCCGAGGGTCCTTTACCTTGCCTTCTAAAATTGCGGTGGAGATGAGGCGAATGATCTCCGATTCGAGTTTTTTCATTCGAATAGGATTCATTTAAGCCGCCTTACAGTTTACGAGCAATCTCTCGGATCTCGTAAGCTTCGATCTCATCACCCACAACAAAGTCATTGAATCCATCAAGTAAGATCCCGCACTCAAACCCGGTCAGAACATCTGCCACATCGTCTTTCATACGTTTGAGGTTTTTGATCTTACCTTCCCAAGTGATTTCCCCTGTTTCGCTCGAGATCACTCGAACGTGCGCCTGTTTGGTGACCTTACCGGATTTCACCATACAACCTGCAATGTTACCCACTTTGGAAATTTTGAATACGTCTCGGATTTCTACCTTTCCGATTACGTTTTCTACTTTTTCTGGTTCAAGCATTCCTTCCATGGATGCTTTTACTTCGTTTACTACATCGTAAATGATACTGTAGTATTTGATTTCTACTTTTTCTTTTTCAGCGAGTGAAACTGTTTTTGGATTCGCACGAGTATGGAAACCAATTACAATCGCATTGGATGCTGATGCCAAGATGATATCAGAATCAACGATCGCACCCGTTCCAGCATGAATTACGTTCAAACGAACATCTGCCGTAGATAGTTTTTCTAGGGCTTCTTTCACCGCTTCCGTAGATCCGCGAACGTCCGCTTTGATGATGACTTTGAGTTCTTTCAGAGCACCTTGTTTGATGATCTCGCTCATGTTGTCGAGAGTGACACGAGTGGCCGCATTTTTCGATTGGCCTAGTCTTTCATACTCTTGACGGCTATGAGAAATGGTGCGTGCTTCTTTGTCATCGATCACCACATCAAACGGAGCTCCTGCATCAGGAACTCCATCGAGTCCCGTTACGAGAGCTGGAAAGGAAGGACCTGCTTCTTTGATCGAACGACCAAGATCGTCATACATCGCTCGCACACGACCTGCGTGTACTCCGGCAACAAAGGCATCACCCACACGGAGTGTTCCGTTTTGGATAAGAACCGTTGCCACAGCACCACGACCTGGATCGAGTTTTGCTTCGACGATGGTTCCTTTTGCTTTTCGTTTTGGATTGGATTTGTGATCGAGAAGTTCTGCTTGGATGAGTAGCATCTCGAGAAGTTTATCAATTCCAATATTATTTTTAGCGGAGATATCACAGAAGATGGTAGTTCCACCCCATTCCTCTGGTTGTAATCCGTAGTTGGATAGTTCTTGTCTCACCTTCTCTGGGTTAGCGGCTGGCAAATCAATTTTGTTTACCGCCACAATGATTGGCACTTCTGCTTCTTTGGCGTGGTTGATCGCTTCAATGGTTTGAGGCATTACCCCGTCATCGGCAGCAACCACAAGTACAACAATGTCAGTCACCGAGGCACCACGTGCTCTCATGGAAGTAAAGGCTTCGTGACCAGGAGTATCAAGGAAAGCTACCCTTCCACGGTTGGTTTCTACTTGGTAGGCACCAATGTGCTGAGTGATTCCACCTGACTCTCCTTCCGCCACTCGAGACGAACGAATGGTATCCAAAAGTTTCGTTTTACCATGGTCTACGTGACCCATGATAGTCACTACTGGAGGACGAGTGATATAATCTTCTGGTGCATCCTTTTCTTCTTCAATGACGGTTTCGTCATAAAGGGAAACAATCTTCACCTTACAACCGTAATCGTCTGCAAGGATAGATGCCGTTTCTGCATCGATCACATTATTGATGGTTACCATCATCCCCATTTTCATGAGTTTACTGATGACTTCCCCTGGTTTTAAATTCAGTTTTTTAGCGATCTCTCCCACTTGGATGTTTTCCAAAATGGAGATTTCTTTTGGGACAGCGGCAAGAGCTGCAGCCTGAGCCTTTTGTTTGCGGAAAGATTGTTTGAAAAACTTAGTATTCTCGTTTTCTTCTCTTCCGCCTTTTTCTTTATCAAAGACTCTCTTTTTCGCACCACCAGGGCCGCCTGCACCAGGCGGTCCACCGGGAGCTCCGAAAGGAGAATCTCCAGGAGGTCTTCCCGTACCTGGTCCACCTTGACCAATGGGTCTTGCCCCACGATTTCCTTGGTATCCACCAGGACCACCTTGTCCAGGTCCACGATTTCCTTGGTATCCACCAGGACCACCTTGTCCGGGTCCACGATTTCCTTGGTATCCACCAGGACCACCTTGTCCAGGTCCACGATTTCCTTGGTATCCACCAGGGCCACCTTGTCCGGGTCCACGATTTCCTTGGTATCCACCAGGGCCACCTTGTCCAGGTCCGCGATTTCCTTGGTATCCGCCACCCTGTCCTGGGCCACGGTTTCCTTGGTATCCAGTTCCTTGCCCTTCCGGTCTTGGGGGACGAGGAGTGGTAGGCCTAGACACAATCGGGTTACGATCTTCTTTTCTAAAATAACCTTGGTTTCCTCCTCCTTGGCCTTGGCCAGGACCACCGCCTTGGCGGTAGTTAGGAGAAGAAGTATCACCGGAGAGGATGGATTCCGGTTTGCGGTCCATAGGAGGTCTTTCTCTTTCAGGTTGTGGTTCCGGTTTTCTTTCCGGACGAGACACAATTGGTGATGCTTGGGAAGGAGCTTGTGGACCGGAACCGAGTCCCTGTCTTTTGGCTTCCTCACGAATGAGTTCATTTAAATCCTTTTTCTTGTCCGAAGCTGAGGAAGAGGTTTTCACCGCTTCTGCCGCTTGTGGGCTAGAACTGGATTCTTTTTTCTCATCTGCAGGCGCCGCTTTTTTCTTGATGACAAGCTTTTTCTTGGTTTTGTCACCACTGGCTCCCTGCTGGAGGGTTTCTTTAATCGATTTTTGCTCTTCCATATTATGCCTTAAAACTTAACCCTCTTCTACCCATTCGATAGATTCACGAAGCAGACGTAATATTTGTTCTGCAGTCGTTTTCCCGATTCCGGAAATTTTCGAAAGTTCCTCTTGGCTGAACTCGAGAAGGGTTTCCACGTTTTTGATCCCGCCGGCTTCGAGAAGACCAACGATCCTTGGGGTAAGACCAGGAACTTCAGAAAGCGGAGTGAATCCAGAATCTTCTTCTTCCTCGTCCCCACCCTCATTATATTGGTCATCCGATTCTTCCATTGCTTCTTGTTGGGCATTGAAGAGTCGATCCAGTTTTTCACGAGCTTCCGGCGAAGCCAGTTCCTGGTTGTATTGGGATACAGTTTTGATGTCGATTTTGAAACCGGAAAGTTGGGATACCAATTTTACGTTGGATCCGTTGATTCCGATGGCAAGAGAAAGAGATTCGTCAGGAACGATGACTAGAGCATCTCCTCTCTTTCTGTCCACATGCACTTCCACTGGTTTGGCAGGAGAAATGGCATTGGCGATAAAAATACTTGGTTCGTCAGAATGAAGGACGATGTCGATTCTTTCATTTCCAAGTTCTCTTACGATGGCTTGGATCCGAACTCCCTTCATACCCACACAAGCTCCCACAGGATCTACATCCGATTTACTTGTGGTAACGACCACCTTAGTTCTGTAAGATGGAATGCGCGCTACGTCGCGAATTTCCACAATGCCATCATAAACTTCGGGAATTTCCATCTCGAAGAGTTTTTTCACAAAGTCACCCGATGCACGAGAGAGTGTGATGACAGGCATTGGTTCGCGAGGTCTTAATTCCACACGAGAGATGATTGCTTTGAGACGATCCCCTTGGCGGTATTTTTCTCCAGGGTTTTGGTCCTTTTTCAACATGATCCCTTCCACCTTACCCAGGTCGATGGACATGATGTCTTTTTTCCAACGTTGGAAATACCCGTGAGTCAGTTCCCCTTCTTTGGATTTATACTCTTGGTAGAGTAATTCCTTTTCCATATCGCGCAAACGTTGGAAGACCATTTGTTTGGCTTGGCTAGAAAGGACCCGAGAAAGGTCTTGTGGTTTTTCAAACACTCGCATCTGGGTTCCTACTTGTGCAGCAGGATCCAATTTGCTTGCTTCTTCGAGAGAGATCTCTAGAGGGTTTGTTGTTTTATCTTCTACCACGTCACGAAGGACAGAGATGATGATTTCGTTTTTGTTGTCGGAACCGAAGTCTACTTGGCAACGGTCATCTGTCTCTGCTTCCAAACCGACTTTTTTGCGATAGGCGGCGAGAAGTGAGTCTCGGATGACACCGAGTACGAGTTCTCTATCAAGAGATTTGTCCTGACAGAATTGTTGGATGGCTTCGAATAGCCCAGTTTCTTTCGTTGCTTGTTTTGTCGCCATAGTCTTAAATTTCTAAATACAAATTTCCCTTTCGTATTTCTGCGATGGGCATAGATACCGATTTTTGGTTCTTTTTGTGTCGAGTTTTACGATCGTAAAGCGTAAGCTCAACTGAATCCCCCGAAACCGGTCCCAAACGATACAATCGTTTGTCCCATTTTCCTGCTTCCAGCGGTACTTCTAGTTTGACTAAAAGTCCTTGGAAACGACTTAAATCCTCCGGCAGACGCAAAACACGTTCTGCTCCCGCGGAGGAGACTTGGAGAGTGAAATCAAATTCCTCTCCCCATAAATCCAGCTCCTCTTTGAGTCTCCTAGAAACATTTTCACAGTCTTCCAAACTAGCGGAGCCAGTTTTGTCTGTGAGATGATCAAGTTCAATCTCAATGAGGGCGTGGTTTTTCCGATTCTGTACTTGGAGCGAAAAAAGCGCTAGAGGTGGAGCGAGAACGCGTAAAATAAGTTCTCTGATGTTTTCCTCGGTATATACCAAACCATTTCCAAAAGATTCCAAAAGGAATCTGTATAAGAGACCCAGCTCATGCTAAAATTTAACATGTCTACTGTCAAGCTAGGAAAAGCGAGTTGTCCTGTAAATAAAAAATTAGGGAATGGATGTTGCACCATGCGAACCCTTTATCTTTTCCTCACCCTACTTCTTTCCCTTTCCTGCCTTCGTTTCCGAGTGGAGAATCTGAAAGAAGAAATCCTCTTTCGCATACCCTTAGGACAAACCAACGAAACCTTTGAAGGTGTGGTGGTGAACCAAGTACTCACCAATGTCCCACTGACCATTCCCAACTCTTCCAATATTAGCGCGATGGCGGACAATAAACAAGCCGTAATCAAACTTTTTGACAGAAATGGAAGGCTAGATGCCACTCTCGGCAACCCCGATTTCAAATCTATCTCCGGAATTCCCCACTACCCGTTTCGCTTTGGGGGGATTGGGATTGTTGCTATGAACGAGGATGGTGACCTCATTGTTCAAAATCGAATTTCGACAAAGGGAATGGAACTTCCCCCCGGCCAAGAAAACTTATACAAAACCTATAGTGGTGCTTTTTCCACCCAAGGGGCAACAGTTCTCCCCTCTTTTCTTGTTCAAATCTCCCAAAAAGGAGTCGTGAAATTTATGTTAGGGGCATCGGGAAAAAATTCCGAACCCTTTCGTTACATTGAATTCATCCTTCCTGGAGAAGGCGAAAAGTTATTTGTCTACCACCGAATTGCAGAAGAAATGCGCCTTTCTTATTTTGAAGAAGGAGAACTTAAAGGGAATTTGAAAGAGTCAGGGCTCGATGTATTTGCTAGTAATGACGCCAAAGAATACGATATCACTCTGGATAAACTCCTTCCTCATCCAGAAGGAGAGTATGTACTCGGGTCTTTTAGTTACTATTCGAAAAAGGACAAACGTTTTAAATTCCGTAGGATCTTTCGTTTTGTTTTTAATTCTAAACAATCTGAGTTTTTAAAAGAAATCCAGGATCCATCGGAGATATTATTTTCCATTCGTAACAACGGAGAGTTTTATATTTGGGAAACGGAAGACGGTGGTAACTCCGCAAGACTGCAAGTCCATGACAAAGAAGGAAACCATATCAATAACAAAAGGATTCCTTTTTCTAGTCCCAGAGGACAATGGAGAGAAACTTATACGGATGCCTTTGATAATATTTATTCCGTTCGGATTCGTGCAGGTGCCCTCGAAGTGTATCGTTGGATCTAAATGAAATACAAACCCTTATTCACAAACAAAGAATCTAAAGCATTAGATTCTCTCACAATAAAGGAATTAGGGTTTCAGGAACAAACCTTAATGGGAATGGCTGCCCTTTCTGTTTTCCATGCTAATGAAGACTTATGGAAAACAGCGGAATCCATCTGGATACTTTCTGGAAGTGGCGGCAATGGGGGGGATGGGTATGCCCTTGCCCATACACTCTTCCAAGAAGGATATAACGTTCGGTGTTTTTCTACCTCACCAAACAAAAACGAGGCGGGAAAGTTCTACGAATCCTTAGTTTCAAAAACTCTTGGTACCATTGGAACAATGGAAGACTTTTATAAGGAATGGGAAGAAGCGGAGGAAGACTCAGTTCTTCTTGTAGACGCCCTCCTTGGAACAGGATTTCAAGATTCTCTTTCGAAAGAACTAAAGGAACTGATTGATACAGTAAACGACTCGGATGTATTTTTTTACCGGTTGTCGCTCGATACGGCAAGTGGTTGGAATCCTTATTTACTCGGGGAAAAAACTCAAGAGAGCCAAAGTTTTGTTTTTGCCGATTCTATCGAAGAATTAGGGACAAGGAAATGGGAAAACATAGGATTTATTTATGAAAAAGATTCTATCATCCCTAGATATTATGAATCCATTGGATTTCCTGTTCACTCCCACCTAAACAATGCTACATTCTCCAATCGTTATTATTTAGAACCAGATCCCGAATCGGCCATCTCTATCATCAAAAGAAAAAACAAAGACCATAAATACAGTGCGGGTTCTGCCCTATTTTATGGAGGTTCCGACGGAATGGAAGGAGCCATTTTACTTTCCGAACAAGCATTCGCAAGGCTCGGTGGAGGGATTAGTAAAATCTTTTCTCCCTCAATGAATATCGCCTCACTTGTGTTCAAAGAAGACCTTTCTAAAATGGTAAAAACAAGTTCCCTTGCGGAAACCTTAAACGATCCTTTTTTAAAGAAAACGAAAACCCTAGTTTTGGGCCCAGGCCTCACACAATACCCCAATGATCTAAGCGGATGGGAAGTTCCTGAAGGTCTACGTTTGGTTTTGGATGCTGGGGCGATCCCAACAAAAGGCATCCCACTCCCGAAGGGAAACGAAATCCTCCTCACGCCACATGTGGGAGAGCTAAATCGAATGACAGGAATTCCCCACCACTCAGTCCAGGCCGCCTATGATACACTAATCAAATATTGCCCACAAAACAATGTGTATGTGCTATTAAAATCTTTTGTGAGCCTTCTTGTTTGTCCCAATGGTTTTTCTTATGTTTGGGAATCACCCAATCCGAAACTGGCCACTATGGGAACGGGGGATTTACTTTCGGGAATCCTTGCACGGTATCTTAGTTTGGACTTATCGATCGAAGAGGCAGTGCCTTTGGCTCTAAGTTTACTTGACCATTCCAAACAAGTGGAAGAACCCTACCCGTCCGCCCATCAAATCTTAAAATCTCTTGTGGAGTTAGTTTAAATGGGAAAAGGATACCACTCTCGTTCTCCGGAAGAATTTCGCGAATACCTAAAACAGATTGGGGACAAAAACAAAAAAACTAGATGGAGACAAATTGTTCTCCTCATTGATTTGGTTCTAGTGGTACTCATTTTCTATATTGGGTTTCGCGCTTTAAATCCTGGAAGTTTTCAAAATCGCACGCAGTCCGACAAACAGATTGTAGATGGTTACCCAACTTATTTAAGTTTATCGAGAGAGGAAGATGACCAGTTCCAAGGTTATTTTTTATTTATAGAAAATAATACAAAGTCAGAAATCCAAGTTCCAAACCCTCATTGGAAATCGGAGTTTCGAATCCAAACGAGACTTGGGATTTTATGTTTTAAAGAAGACATCCAATGGGAGAACAGAACCATTCCCGCGCAAGCAAATGGTTTTCTTTACTATTCCGTTTCCAAAAACAAATGGAAGGAATTAGTCGCAGATTGCCGCAAAGAAATATTTGATGAAGAAGCCTCCATCTTCCGGTCGAAGTTTCGCTCTTTGGATTTAGGATTTTACGCTCAGGTTCTCATCCATTCCGAAGAGAGAACCTTCACCTTCCAAATCAAACAAAAGCCATACAAATAGGCGGTTATTTTAACGTAACCGCTGGATATTCTTCTAAATAACTTTCGCCGTTAACACCGTAATAAACAACCTTTCTGCCTGTGAAATCAACGTCATAACCGATGACTCCCGCTTCCCAAGCTGCTTTCAGAAATTCCTGGAATGTACTTCGGCCTTCTTGGTCGGTTCGAAGAGCAGTGATGAGTGCGTCCCTATCAAAGTTCGCTATCTCAAAAACGCCTGTGACGAGAGGGGTTCCTTGTTGTACGACAGAACCATCTTTCATATGGTAGACCGCTTGGCAGGCAGGCAGTGACCAGCGGTTACTATGTACGCCTGCACTACGAAGGACTTCCGCAAGCACGGGAAAACCTCCTACTTTCGGTCGGATGGACATCGCAAATTTTTGCGCATCTGTAAGTTGGTTTGTTAAACTTGTCATTGTTTTCTCCTTATTCGATTGGGTTGGTATTGAGTTTATGTTGTTCTGCTAGTTTCACGAGTGTCTTCATAAGAAGATCTCTCTCGGATGAAGAAAGCAGGGAAAAAAAGACAGCGTCATTTTCATCGGCAATAAGAGAAAGCTTTGGAACTAACCTAATTGCTTTTGCAGTGAGTCGAATGTCTTGGTAACGGCGATCCTCGGTTGCTTCTGTCCGAGTCACGAGACCTTTGTGTAAAAGTCGATCAATGAGTTTGGACACGGCTCCACGAGTGAGGCCTGTGATTTCTGATACAGTGCTTGGCGAAGTATTTTCTTTTTTGGAATACATCTCCCGAAGGATGACCCACTCAGCAACGGTAACGTCAAGAGTAGCCAGTTTCTTAGCAAACGAATGAGACACCGCATTAGAAACAATGCGCAAACGATATCCAATATGAGATTTTAAGTGGCTTGGTTCGAGAACTTCCTTTTTTGCCATAATTAATATTAGTTTCCTAGGAAACTATTGTCAAGGAAATTAAACCGAAAAATATATTCTTTTTTTTGTAACCATAGGCAAAAGTTTTGACGAAACCGGTTTTCTTTTTTTTCATTACCTAGTTATAATGTGCAATAATCGTTTAGAGAAAGCTTTAAGAAAGCAAGAAAATCACACTGATAAAAGTGGATCACAGCAGAGGAAGATGTACCAACGCCAAATGAAAGTTAGACAAACTAAGAATTCTGAAAATAATTATTAAAAGCTTCCTATATCTTTGCGTTTCTATTAAGAAATTGATTTCATAAAAAATAAAATTAGATAAGTCTAATTTTTTTTGAATTTCATTGGTAGATCAATCAATACAACTAAATCATATCAATGAAAATGCCATTACAACAAGCAACTGAATTTTGTATCAGGAATACAAATGGATTATTTCACGCAAACTGCACAGTTTTGGGAATTGTCAGCATATTGTGACATATATAACTCTCCTTGTGCACCATAATTAGATCTAGATATCCTTGAGTAAAAACTTGTTTGTAGAGAAGTCAAACCACTGATAGTAGTTGCCGAACAAATTAAATTTGCCAAACTTACCGACGGTGCCGTAGGCGATGGTGCTGATCGAATCTATGGCATTTGCATATAGCCAACGTAAGCGGTCGTCCATCCACTAGCACATGTTGTTGATCCCCAAGCTATATAGCTAGCTCCGATGGGAACATCTCCCCCGGCACCAGTTCCCATAAATGAAGAGAGTCCTAAAACTGCCATTAATCCATTCTTCGCAGAGTCATTATTTGATTGGAACAATCCACATTGGAATAATGCGGAAATCATTACAAACAAGGCTAGTAATCTAATTTTCATTGGCACGGCTTGTAGACAAAACAAAAAAACAATCGCCAAACGGTAGTGATGTTTTAATTTTAAACTGATATCGGGACTTACCCAGATTTGAGAAGATTAAGTAATCAAAGTGGGGGACCTGAATCAATGAATAGATTCAATCAAGGTTTTAAAAAATTCTAATATGAAACTCAGATTACTGTTTTTACTGATCCTATATGTATTTTCTTCGTTTTGCGGAAGAAAAACAGACCAAATAGATCCAGAGAAACGAAAGCAATTTTGTTATTTGCTGGCTATCGATAGGGAACTAAATCCACAAAATCTTGATCTTCCAGGTTCTTTAAAACAAATTTCTACCGCTGAATATTTAGCATTGTGTCATTATACTTATAAGAAATGAATTGATACCCATTCAAATTTTCAATATCGTTAACCTCTTATCATTCCAATTCTTTTTGCAAACGTTCCACGGTTGTTTCTAAAATCATAGTCCTTGCAAAGTATTTGTCATTGGCAGGAACCAAAAACCAAGGAGCTTTGGGGGCATCTGTTTTTTGGAACATTTGGTTTGCTGCTTCTTCATACAGAGACCATTTGTCTCTGTTACGCCAATCTTCTTCTGTGAGTTTCCAACGTTTGAGTGGATCGTTCTTTCTTGTTTCGAACCTTAACAATTGTTCCTCGGCACTAATATGAAGCCAAAACTTAATGACGATGGTTCCAAAACTCAACAGTTGTTCTTCGAATAATAAAATTTCTTCGTAAGCTCTTGACCATTCTGGTTCAGAGGCAAACCCTTCTACTCGTTCGACAAGGACTCGACCATAGTAAGAACGATCCAAAATTCCAATATGTCCTTTTTTGGGAATGCGGTTCCAAAACCTCCATAGGTAGTGGTGTTGGATTTCTTCCGCATTGGGGGCAGAGATATTATGAACTTCAAAAAGTCTAGGGTCGATTTCTTGAGTCAGCCGGCGAATGGCACCACCCTTCCCCGCAGCATCCCAACCTTCAAAAACAAATAATATGGGTCTTTCTTTCTCCTTTGCTATAAAAGTGAGTTCCCTAATTTGATTTTTTAATTCCTTCATCTTCACCTGGTATTCGTCAGGTGATAGAATTTTGGTTTGGTCTAACTGGTTTAAATGTAAAACCCTGTTTTGTAAATGGTTCCAATTCATGGGATAAGCTCCATTCCGTGATTGATCGACTGGAGTGCGTTTTGTGAGTCGTATTTAAGGATTCTTTCTAATCGTTCAATAATGGCTTCGAATACCAATAGTTTGGTGTCTTCCTTTTTATCACTGGTGATGATTTGCCAAGGAGAGTCAATGGTTCGAGAAGCACTTAAGATAGAATCAAATATTTCAAAGTAACGTTTGTAATGTTCTCCCTGGTCTTTGTCAAATGCTGAAAGTTCCCATTCTTTTTTCTTTTTTTTAGAATCTTCTAATCGTTTCTTTTGATCTTTTTTGGAAATATGCAAAAAGAATTTATGAACAATGATTTTATCTTTGGAAAGGATTCTTTCTGTATTCAAAATCGATAGAAGTCTATGGTCATATTCAGATAAGTTGATTTTTTTTTCGGAACGAAGATAAGCAAGTCGACTGTAGTAAGTATTAAGGTAAAACAAAAACTCACCATAACGAGGAACCACACGCCAAAAATTCCAAAGGAAGGGATATCCTCTATCTTCTGATTGGTGGACATAGGGAGAATACACTTTAAACTTACGCGGATCCAATCGAATGGTCAAGGATTGTAAAATAGATCCCTTTCCTGTGGAAGAAAAACCCTCTATGAGAAAGATATGAGCAATCTTTTGTTTGAACGATTCTCTCTGCAAAAGAAAGAATCGTTCCTGCAAATCGTTTAAGTCACTCGTCGCATGTTTGGGGACTTGGTTGATTGGATGTCTGTCTAAAACCACAACCAAAGATTGTAAGTAAGATTTAGAAAAATCCTATTCTTTTTTTCCAATTCCTCTGTTTACATGGGTTTTGGAAAACCAGGGCCTGTGGCTTTTGCAATATGATCTAGCCCCTTCTCTTGGTTTTCATAACGCGGAATCAAATGAACATGCAAATGAGGAACTTTTTCTGCAATCGCAACAATGTACATTTTTTCTGGATTGTATTCTTTTAAAATTTCCGTGGCTTTATGGAAAGCACGTCCATAATTTTCAAACTCACCGATACCTAACCCAAACCAAGACTCCCGATGTTTGCGGTGTTCCATATAAAGGTAACCTTCCAGGTTTTGGCCTGCTTTTCGGAGGATCCAGTCCTCGTTTTGGTAGAGGAATTGCGATTCATTTTTATGGGCTTCACAGATGGGACAGTTCATCATTCTTCCCATTTTGGCCGATATAGAAAGAGATGAGAATCTATTTTTTAATCTTCTTATTCTTATCTTTGATAGGTCCAGAACGAAGTTTTGCACAAACCTCAACAGAATCTTTGGATCCAATGACTGAATTTATTTATTCGCTTTCGGAAGTAGTTTTCTCCAATCCATTTCGCAAAGAAGAAACAGAGATTCGAAAAAGAATCCAAGAAACCAATAGTTCGGAAATTAGAGACCTTCGCATCCAACTAAAAAACATTCTCCGTTCCCAATCGATCTCCACAAACGATACCAAATCTAAGAATCAAAAACTCACTGCCTTAACGCAAGTGCTCGAAGAACTACCAAGCCTTGGTGGGTTTTTATGGAAAGAAGATACAGGAACTGTCTACCAATGGGGTGACTGGTCTGATTTTTATGAAGACGGGTTTAGCATAGAAAAATTGAGACTCGAGGGCCAAATCCCTTCTTTCCCTTATGAACGAGGAACAGTCTATTTTTATATAAAGAACCCACCAGGTTCCTTCCCTGCTGAGTTCAGTTTTCTTGGTTGGGAGTCACATTTTTATGCCTTTGGGGACGAAGGGTCTTTACGTTACACAAACGACTTTCATTTGGATCCCTCGGAGAGACTCGGTGATTTTCGCAAAGCCTTCGATTCCATTCGGAAAAAATTCCCAGGTTCCCATATCCTCACGGCCAATGACTTAACCATCTTTATTGTTCCAGGAGAACCAAAACCGATTTATTATGTTTTCCTATTCCTTCGTTTTTTTCTTATTGGTTGGACCCTCCTCCTCGCCCTCTACATCATACGTATGAGTCTCTCTACTCCAAAAAATCATTTGCCCGAAGAAAGCCCCCGCCTATCCTGACATTACATCCATGACCATGCCCTGGTAGTTCAACGGATAGAACATCGGTCTTCGGAACCGACAGTGGGGGTTCGATTCCCTCCTGGGGCACCAGTTTAGCAATCACAACAGAATCCATCTAACATAGCAAAGCTGGGATCGAACAGTTTTGTGAGCAGAAATGAGAACGACCCATAGGGAGTGAGCATTTCTGTCCCGTAGCCATGATGGCGAAGGGAGAACAAAACCGTGCCTCGGAGCGCAGGCAACACAGGATGTGTTGACAGCGGAGAGGGCGATTCCCGGCCTTTAGGCACCAGTTTAGCAATCACAACAGAATCCATCTAACATAGCAAAGCTGGGATCGAACAGTTTTGTGAGCCAAATCGTTGCGTCCCTGTGAAGCACCGGAACCTACAGGGGGAGGTGTTGAAGCGATTGATCAACTAATAAAAGATATATTGAATGGAGCAATCAACAGACCAAACATGAACTATCAATCATTACTATAATAAGTGGGGAAAGTTACAAATTTTAGCATAACAAATCAAACATTCTTGAAAAATCGTCTGATCTGATTTATCAGGAGACTCTCTAATTTTCACTAAATAACAATTAAGAAAAGACTCACCTCGCCTCTCGGACGTCTTATCTATATCTTTTTGCTTACCACAACTAATTGTAATTAATGAAGCACAAACCAACATTGAAAATGCAAGATTCGACCAACTCATAAAAATACCTTTCCATTTAAAAATAATTTAAACACAAAACCAAATCTCCCTTCGCTCAAGGGTTTTGTACTTTCCCTTCAAAACGATTCACCTTCACATCCAAAAAATCAATAGATTCCGAAACAAAGCCGCAATAGAGAACTGTCAAAGGCAAAAGGAATCCTTGATAAATTTTTAAGTCGCCCCATTTACAATTTTGAAACGAAGTTTCTACATAGCCATAGTCGTGACGAGCGATATTATTTTTTACATTCTCTTTTTCAAGTGAACCTATACAAGTAAGAGTCAAAATTACTGAAAGTGACAATGCAAATAACCGAAGTCGAACCACCTAACCATAACACCATACGATGGAATTCTATCGCAATAGAAAATTGATTCTCTTTTTTGATTTACGCCAAAAAGGGGAATAAAAGCATATACTCAATGTTATTGAATCAATCGGTCAACTATGCTCAAATGGTTTTGGATAACTCTACCGATGCCATTGTACTAATGGGGCTTGATTATTCGGTTCTCGCATTCAATCAAAACCTACAAGATACCATAAAAGCCTACTCAGGAAAAATTATAAAAACTGGTGATGATTACCGTAAATTTGTGACAGAAACGGATAAAGAAGTTTTTTTCGAATTATTCCAAAATGCTCTTACAGGTGAGGGTGTCACCATAGAAAGACTAGCAAGTCTCAATGAATTTTCCATTTGGTATGAATACAAAATGAATCCTACTTTTAACAAGGAAAAGACTCTATTGGGAGTTTGCCTACGTGCCAAAAACATTGATGTCCGAAAGAAAATGGAAATTGCACTTTCGGAAAGTGAACAAAAATTTCGAAACTTAATAGAGTCCGCTCCAAACCCCATTCTTATCGTGGATCAAAAAGGTATGATTGTTCACTGCAATATCGAAACTGAAAATACATTTGGATTCAGAAAACAAGAACTCATTGGACAATCAGTAGAACTCCTTGTACCGCTGCAACATAGAGAAGGACATGATCGTTTGTTAGCAGGTTTTTTTCAAGCACCGAGGCCCATGCGAATTGGTAAAAACCAAATAACTTCTGCGATCAAAAAAGATGGAACTGAAATTTTTGTAGAAGTCAGTTTGAATGGATTTGTAGTTAACGATACAAATTATGTATCCGCAATCATTGTAGACATCACAGAAAAAGTATTAGCAGACAATAAAATCAAGAACCAAATCCATGAACTAAAGGAAATTGCAAGAATCCAATCTCATGAGATTAGAAGCCCACTTGCAAACATTTTAGGTCTCATTGAACTTTTGGACACAGAAATGCCAGAACAAACTACAAATGAAATATATTCCTATTTGCGTCAGTCAGCAAAAGAATTAGATAACTTAATTTGTGATATTGTAAAACGAACTGCCATTAGCCTCTCCAAATAACCAAATCCTTAGCCATGGTTCAAATTTCAAATTCTGTCTTAACTTAGTAACTTTCATTAATATTTGATAATTAATACTGTATACTTTCTATTTTTATAACTGTATACTAACTCTTTCATTTTTATCTGCTAAAATGATATTATGAATGAAACCATTTATATCGTGGATGCCTTTACTAACTCTCTATTTTCCGGAAACCCAGCGGCAGTTCTAGTTTTATCTAATTGGCCCAGTGAAGAATGGATGCAAAACATAGCAATGGAGAACAACCTTTCAGAAACTGCTTTTGTTGTAAAAAAAGAAAATCAATACCAAATTCGGTGGTTTACTCCTTCAGTGGAAGTGGATCTTTGTGGACATGCCACACTAGCTTCCGCCTTTATCTTAAAGAATCATTACGGAGAAAAAAGGGAGTCTTTTGAGTTCCATTCAAAATCCGGAATCCTTCCTGTTTTTATCAATGAAGATATAATTTATTTAAACTTTCCGACTTATCCAGAATTTCAAAAAAATAAATCTATAAATCCGAGGGAACTTGTTTCTGCATTAGGTAAGGAACCAAAAGAAATCTGGGAAGGAAAAGATACCATCTTTCTATTTTCCAATTCTTCCGATTTGATAGTCTTAGCACCAAATTTTTTCAAGTTAAGCGAATATCCAACAAATAGAGGTTATATTGCTCTTTGGATCAATGATACAAATAAGGAAAAAGTTGATTATGAATTTCGATTCTTTGGCCCTGGTCTTGGAATTCCCGAAGATCCCGCAACAGGTTCAGCCCATTGCAGTTTAGCTCCCTTTGTTTCCGAGAGATTAGGAAAAACAAAATTAACAAGCCAACAAAAATCAAAAAGGGGTGCTGAATTTTTAATCGAAGTCTTAGGAGAAAGGGTTTCCATAGGGGGAAGAGCAGTTTTGTATCTGAAAGGGGAAGTAGTTAAGCCAACTATGGATTAACACGCCAGCGATTGCAGCGGATATCCTTTCCGAAAGGAAAGATAGGAGCGTAAAGCGCGGTCGCCTCTTGGCGAGGCGCCCCAATCAAATCTTAAATCTGGAAAAAACTAACATCTCGTTTTAGATTGTTCGCTTGTTCGGAAAGTGCAGAACAAAGTTTGTCAATCTCACCAACAAACTGATTTAGGTATTCGGTTCCTTCTGAAATAGTGGCGATACTCTGAGAAAGTTCAAAGGACGTACGTGCTTGTTCTTCTGTGTTTTGTTCTATCTCAAGTGCGGACCGGTCTGTACTAGTTTCATCCCTTACAAATTGATCTCACAACATCCTTTACAAACAAGAATTTAATTCTTCGATTCAGAACACGATGTACACACCAGGAGTGTGTCATGGCTTGGAAGGAGACAAACGTGTTTGAAGAAAGAATGAAATTTGTTGTCGCTTGGAAACGTGGTGGGTGGTCTCTCACTGACCTTTGTCATGAATTCAATATCAGTAGAGTGACGGGGTATAAATATTTAAAGCAATACAAACTATATGGGATCGATGGGTTAAAAGACAAAAGCCGAAGACCGAAATACCATCCACACCAAACTCGAAAGAAAATCATTGAACTAATTTTACAAGAGAGAAAAGACCATCCCAGGTGGGGAGCAAGAAAACTCCTAGCATCACTCTCAGCTCGGTTTCATATGATTAGAAAGTATAACGTATAATGTATGCTATACGAAGTTATCATGATTGGAGAAATCAATGACATAGGGAATCTTCATATTGAAGGCCATCGGATCTTTCTATCTTCCGCGTTAGCAGATGAAGAAGTTGGTTTAGAGGAAATCTCGGACAGGCATGTAAAGATTCATTTTTATGGAGTTAGCCTTGGTGTGATCGATTTGTATACGGGAAAGTTGTTGCATTTTAAAAATCCAATGCAATCCTCATTACCGTCTGAATCAGGATTTTAATGCATCTTTATGTAAAGTATGTATTGAGACAAAACTGTAAAGGATGTACGAGTACACTCAGACCGAGTCAAATTACCGAATCCTTCTTTTACATCCTTTGCGATAAACATCTGTTTTTTGGTCATTTCAGAGGAAGTTTTGATTAGCTGGATTGTAGTTTCTACGGCCCCACCTATTTGTGAAAAAGTTTTTTCTGTATTGGAAACCGCCACCCTTCCCGATTTAGAAGCCTCATAGGCTTTATCTACGGCTTCCAAAATTCTTTTTGTATTTTGAAGTGTTTGTTCCCCCAGTTTTGAAATTTCGCTAGCGACAACAGCGAAACCTCGGCCGGCCTCACCTGCCCTTGCTGCTTCAATGGATGCATTCAAAGATAAAAGTCCAATTTTATCTGATATATCACTAATGACTTGGATTACATCTGCTGTATGTTCAACACTTGTTTCGATTTCTTCCATGGCAGACAAAGTAGAATGTAAAGCTGATTGTCCAGATAGAATTTCTTTTTCCATCCTTTGTGTTTCGGATTCGGTTCGTTCCATAGAAGAGTGAACATCAACTAACACAGACTCCATTTCAATAAGAGAATTTAAAGCGGCTCTTGTGATCTCATTTTGAGTTTTTGCGCCGGCAGCCGTAGAACGAATGCTTGCTGACATCTCTTCAATCCCTGCAGACATTTCTTCTGTCGAAGATGCCTGTTCCATCATAGCTTGGGAAAGACCTTGTGTTTGAGAGGCTATTACCTTGGAATCGTTACTCACACGTTCGGATTCTTTAATGACACCCGAAGTTATTTTACGAATGCTTTCGATAAAGGAATTAAGAGAAAGTGAACCATGACCCAGTTCGTCTATAGAAATCATAGGTACAGTTTCTCGAAGGTCGCCAGTGGCAAGGCTGGCATACCGTTTTACCATTTGGTCAGTGTTAGACTGTAATGCGCGGACAAAAAGAGAAGTTAAAACATAAATTGCGATACAAATAAAAATTGCCAACAAACCAATGGTAATGCCTGCATTTTGTAATCGGATGATACCTGTTACCTGAGATCCCAATAAATAACCAAGTGTTGTCACACTCATACTAAAAACAGCAAACATTGTAAAAAAAACACGAGGGAAAATTCCAATTTTAGGAATATCCTCAACTGCTAAAGACAAATTTTTTAGTTCCTGCTGAGATAATACTGGCGCTAATTTTAATTCAGTAAGAAAAAAATGAGAAACACCTAATACCGGATAAATGATCACTGGCAAAACCGCATAGGGAATAATTTCCACTAATGTAGGTGTAAAGAAAAAAAAGGTTACAAAAGCAGCAAAAGGAATTCCCAAAGACCACTGGATCAGGAAGTAACCTGAGTTATTTCGAGGAAACTTCAAAAGTTTGATTTTGATTTCTTGTTTTTCTTTTAGTGTTTTTTTGGAAAATACAGTCGATCTAGTTTCCAATATCAAGCTACGTAACCGAAAAAAACGAATTGTTGGAACAATATAGGATATTGTTAGCGAAATGGTCGCTCCCAATACCACTAAAACCGCCTTTTCAAAGTTATACTCCCCACCGGAAACTATAAATAATACGGCAATGGGAACCGCCAGAATGGATGTTAATAATTCTAAACCTAAAGTTAATTTCCAACAAATCGAGTTTGTTTCCTTTTCTTCCATACTGCATTTTCCTTTTCAAATCTTAGTTCGTTTTTTTTATATATTTATATTGAGAATTCTTTGTTATTTGGATGTTCTTGTAAAAACACCATCCCAATCCACAGCCGGTGGATTTTTAAATAGAGACTGACAACGACTGATAAGAAGTTTACTGCTTTTATCATCATACCCATAAATTTTTGAAACTTTTTCGAAACTAACAATGGCCTTTTCCCATTCTCGGTTTAAATAGAACTGAAATCCTTCATCATACATTCTTTCTGCTTCCAAAACTTGAGGGGAGAGATCGGAGACCAAACTAACTAAGCTATAAATCTTTACGGGGGCTTCCTTGCCTTTGACTCGTATCCAATCTAAGAATCGAAAATGAAATTCTCCGTTACAAAGAGACTCAATACTTTCAGAAACAAGAATAGAAACACCATAGTCTTTTGCCGCTGCTTCTAACCTCGCACTTAAATTTACGGTATCTCCCATCATTGTGTAAGAGGCAAGACTGTCAGTACCCATAAAACCAACCTTAGCTGGTCCACAATTCAATCCGATACGGAAGGTCATATTTCTGGCCGTTTCCGTATAATCCATTTTTTCTTTCCAATTCGACCTTAGAACTTCCAATTCGGTAACCATCTCTAGTGCCGTTTTACAAGCAAGTCTTGGATGTTCTTTATTTTGAATGGGAGCTCCAAAAATTCCAACTATGGCATCTCCGATGTATTTATCCAAAGTACCTGAATTAGATTTTAGAATTTTTGTCATTGCAGATAAATATTCATTTAGTAATCGTGCAAGGTCACTTGCACTTAGTTCTTCACTAATAGAAGAAAAACCAGCCACATCAGAAAAAAATGCAGTAATCTCCCACTCTCCACCTTTTTTTAAGGAGTCCATATCTTCTAATGCTTCACTCACAACTCCAGGATCGACTAAATTCCGAAGTATGCTGTTGAACTTTCTTTTTTCCTTTCCTTCTGTATAGGTTAGGTATGCAAATCCCAATAAATAAGAAATGGGAAATGCAATCACAAAGGAAGAGCTGGCTAAAACTAAATCCAATCGATACAAAAAATAAAACAAACCAACAAACATTGATATGGCAAAAATAGGATAAATATTTTTTAATAGATGCCACTGGTTGATAAAAAGGACAAATACTCCAATAACAAGAATTAAGAAAGTAAAGCCCATTCCAACAATTTCTGGAAGTTCTCGCAACATATGTCCTTCCAACAAATTCGAAGCAAATACTGCCTGACCAATCACTCCCGGAAAAAGTCCATGAGGAGTGACCACATCATCGTGAGTGGAAGCTGCAGAAGTTCCAATCAAAACAATTTTGTTTTCAAACACGCTAGGTGGTACAAGCAGTTTTTCAGGATCTTCTACTTCGCTAGAATTGAGCTGGTTTAATGATTCAATAATTCCTGCAGCAGAATACCGAGGTATATTTCTTAACTCATCTTCGGTGTAAAAATAAGCACGGACGAGACCATCTTTTCCTAAAGGCACTTCTCTTTTTGTTTTTTCTTTTTGGATCCACAAACGACCTTCTTTCCATTCCGTTTCGTAAGGTTTTCCTGCTACAAATGCTTGTAATGCGAGAGTAGGAAAATTTCTGTTTTTCCAGCGAATGAATGGAGTGAACCTACGAAGAATCCCATCACTGTCTGGGATTACATTGACCACATGGATCATGGGAGCCGTTTCCCCTACTTCACCAATAGGAAAAGATGCATTTTCATACCGAGGAAATGGAATTTCTTCGGGAAGTGGAACATTAAATTTTTGGCCCAGGTCTTCTTGACCTTTTCGGGGAACCACAATTCCTCCATCGCGAAAATTAGCAGCATGAGAGATTTCACCTAAACTGAGATTCGCAGCCACTAAAGCTTCATCGTAATCTGACCTTTCAGTAAACATAATATCGATAATCGTAACTTTAGGTGCTGTAATCAGTTTCGTATAACCAATTAACGTTGGATATACGGTTCGCTTCCAGGGCCACTGACCAAGTTCTGGATGGTCAGCATATTTTGCGATACTCTGTTCGTCTATATCGATGATAACAATATCTTTTGATAAACTATGATGGGAAGGGAGCAAATGAAATAAGGAATCTGATAACTTTCGATTTAACGTTTGCGAAAAACCGAATAAAGATAATAATCCAATGATGATCGCAGGTACGATCACCATAAGGAAAAATGGTACAAAGAATTTTTTCTGTTTCATGGTTTTAATTTGGATTTAAATTCGCTCCAACGATCTTTGATTAGAGGCGATTGATCGCTCACAGAAGAAGATTCATAGAATACCAATTTTGCAATACGAATGGTAGTGTCTGGATGCGTTTTTTTAAATGATTCCGTGCCTTCCGACTTGGACAATGTATTCAAATAACTAGAAAGACCAATTGGTGTATAACCAGCTTGGCTTGTCAGCGCAACTGCAGCTTCGTCGGCTTCCAATTCTAATTTCATATCTCGCCCTGTTTCAAATAATTGTTTTTCCATTTCATCTAAAACAGCGGAAGTAGCTGCATTCACAACCTCCACACCGGGTGGCGATAATAAACTAGATAAAATATCCAAATATACATTCGACTGCTTAAACTCACCGTTGTGAAACAGTACAATATGTCCGATTTCATGTCCAATGATTCCCGCAAGTTCTGATTCAGTTTGAATTTTTTTCAAACTCCCGGTAGTGATGAATACAAAACCACCCGGGCAAGCAAATGCATTGATTTCAGGAGACTGAATGATTCCCACCCGAAAACTCAAATCCTTTCTTGAAGAAACGGAGGCAATGCGAGTTGCCACTCCATTCAAGTAAGAAGTAAATTCTCCATCTCTGACTAAGGGGTATTTTTTTAATAACCTTGCCGCAAGGGAACGTCCCATTTTTACTTCCGCTTTTGTCTCTTTTGAAACTTCTAAACTGGAACCAGAAGAAAAGAAATTTAGAATATTTACATTTTCTAATTTAACAACTTCCTCATTTGCAATTACGGACGGAACGTCGGATGGAATTGATTCAAGCCAACGTAAAGACTCAAAATCATACAGGTCTCCTTCCCCACGGACTCTCATTTTTTGTGTTTCTGAAAGCCCTCGTGCTGCCGCAGTTTTTGTAAAATCAGAAGCTCTTTGTCTGGCCACGACTGCCTCAGAGGAATTGGAAGTGACTCCCAATTTGATTTGGCTACCCGGAGGCAAAGGCGACACAAATAGTTTGGAAACCCAACCTAAATTCTCCCTGGACCGCACCTGAACAAACAGACCCTGCTCTCCAATAGGTGATAGTACTTCCCCCATTGCCAATGGAAATCCATCTGCACTTAGCTTCGGTTGGGAAAGAAGTTTTGCCTTTGTGCTTTGTACGTATACATTGCCCTTGGCAACAAGTGATTGTGCTAATAAAAGTAACAAAACGGTTTGAGATAGTGCTCTCATTCAAGAAATTATGTTTAGAGTGAATGGTTTGGAAACTCTTTTTTTACTTGTAGACTTTAGAATTGACATTTCCTTTCACACTCATGAAATGAACGCGTGATGAATCATCTATTTCTAATATTCTTTCTTGTTTTCTTTGCATTGATTGGTTGTAAAAAAGAAAAAGATGAGAGTAATTCTTTAGAAGCATTGGTGTCTCGTTTTCTTGTTAGAAACCTTCTAAGCTCCAGTATCAATTCTGAACTTCCTTCTAATCTAAGTGTAGCCGTTCCTCGTTCGATTCGCAAACCATCCTCTGGACTCGGTGCTTCCGTTCGAAAAGTACCCAAATCAATTAAATCTATTGTTAGCTCCAAAGGAATTGCACAAGATACCTTTGATTATGGATTTACGGGACAAGCTTTCCTTACAGAAGGAACATCCATTGTCTCCGAAATTCTTCGCGATTCCAAAAGAGATTTAGTCCTTGTGAGTGGTGCTTATGGAACTGCAAAATCAAATCCTGGAGTTTGTATTCCTGGAGGGACATCAACAGTAAGAATCACTCAAACAATGGAAAATGAGTTTCTAACGGGAATTGAACGTTTGGGACTTAGTCCAGAAGAAGCACGCGGAGAACTTGTTAGTTTACAAAACGAAGGAATCCTACCTTTTATAGGTCAGGCGGTTCCTACTCCGGCTATGGTGTACCGAACCTTATCCAATAACGAATATGATGTTGAAATCGAATATTCTTTTGCGGAATCTATAGGAACCCCACAACCTTGCCCAGCGAACAATCGTTTCCAAAAAAGCATTAAATTCAAATCAGACAAAACAAAAATTTTTAGTTCCATCACTCGCTCTTTGAAAGTATTTGGAATTTCTCTGAGTGTGGAAGCATCAATTACCTATATCACTCAAGAGGGAAAAAAAGATAAAGCCATCTTAAACATAAAACAAGTCACTACTGGTTCCGGAAGTACAGACAAATCTACCACTCGGTTTACTTTTGAGGAATGTGAAAACGATACCAATTCCAATGCAAACAATTGTGTTACTTTAAGTTACAGCAATGTTTATGATACAACCGCAGGAGACAAAATCACTACTTCTGTAAAAGGAAAATCCAATGATTTCGGTGGTTATGTGACCACAGAGTATATAGACAATGCAAATCAGGAAGAATATTACCTAGAAGAGACTTATAATGCCAATGGAGACACTGAGTATTTTGCAGTAGATTATTATGATATAGCCACTCCTGCAAACGATGAATACGAAGAACTAGGATACTTTGACTATGATATCTACGGTCAGTTTTATGAAACAGGTGCCAACGCTTACCAATTTGAATGGGATGCCTTTGTCGACTTTGCGATTGCATTGCCAGGTGGTAATATTGGTGTGGATGCAGGTTTTGTTGAATACGATGCTTATGTGATTATGCCAAATGGTGTAGATCCCAACACCTATCCCGACGAATACATTGGTTGGGGAGAATTTTTTAATAATGTCAACAGCGGTGGTCCTGTTTATTATATAGATTTTTATGGGACTGCTGACCAAATTCCATCTGCTGATGTTTATCGATACTTTATCGATTCGAATGGAAATGAACAATACACTCTTGTAGGAAATACAGTCGTACAAATTTAAAAAATTTAATTGAAACCAAATATGTTAGAAACAAAACAATTTAGAATTTATTTCCTATTCCTATTAATTTTCCTTTTCGGACCTGGTTCTTTATTTTCTTCAGAACCTTTTCATAATATCCAAGGATTTTATGGAGAACGTGCTGCAGGACTTGGTGGTGCATTCACAGCCATAGCCGATGACCCTTCAGGAGCTTATTACAATCCGGCAGGACTTGGCTTTACTCACAATGATGGAATTTCCATTTCTGCAAGTAACTTCAAAGACATTAAAAGAAGTTATATCAATATTGATACACCAGGCCAAGTATACAACCAAACCCACCAAGGTTTTGATCCCAACTTCATTGGATTGTTAAAAAACTTTGATCGTTGGAAATTTGCCTTTTCTATTGTAAATACTTACAACTACTCTTACAACCGAGTGGATCAGGTCAACTACCCCTTAGTATCACCTTCTATCAACTCTACAAGAAATTATACAAAAGAAAGATACAACCAACTCCTTGTGGGACCAAGTGCCGCCTATTCACTCTCCGACAAACTTTCGATTGGTGCTACCTTGTATTATATGAATGACACGAAAGAAGTGTCCAGGACTCAGTTCCAACAATTTTCTGACTTAAGTTATGTTATGCGTTCCTACGTAGACAATAGAAGAACATCAGCAATTATGCCTGTTCTCGGTATCCAATACCAACCCATTCAAAAAGTTTCACTCGGCATGAGTTACAGACGAATTTTTGTGATGGGTGGGAATAGACTTTATAATGAAGTTTATGCAGATTCCACAAGAAGGCCAGGTTCTTCTGCCATAGATTTTATTGAAGGAACTGGAGATGGAGCCTCCGCCATTGAATCGGGAGTCCTAACCCAAAGACCGAAACTCACCACTTCCATTCCACAAACATCGGAGTTACGATTCGGAATTGCATTTTTTCCTACATCCAGGTTTCTCGCATCCTTTGATATGATCCATACAACTGCATACAAATCACACAGAAATCAGGATGAAATCAGCGCATTTGGTCGCAGAGTTACTTATACGATCAATGATACGGAAGTTCGTGAATTAACCAGAGCATCCACAACAAATTTTGCTGCAGGAATGGAATATTATCTAGCAGACACATTTTCTGTGTTAGCTGGGATTTACACAAACGAACCAAATACAAAACCAATTTCCTGGACAGAGTCTGCCGTCGATTTATACTTACAAAACATTTTTGGAAATCAAGTGCAAATGAATTCTGGTGACGCAAGTGTAATCTACAAAGTGGCACGTTCTGGAACCAATCCAAGAAACGAATATTCCAGAAACAAAGGTTTAAGTTTAGGATTTTCATGGGCAACTTCCAAGTCTTCCGTTTCAGTCACTTATATTAGAGAAGTGGGAAATGGGAACTCTCGTATAGATCCAAATTCATTATCCCAAACTTTTGAATACAGTGCTCACTCAGTGTATATCATGGTTAGCTCTAGAAATTAATTTATATTTTACTTGTAGTTTCTACATCCATGTCCTATCTTTCTGCAGATGGGATTGGAACTTACAGACCAAATATTGATCCATACAATTCTGGAACAATCGGTCAATGCCATTGTGATTACCGATTTAGAAGGAATCCTACAATATGTAAATCCATCTTTTGTCTCTCTTTGGGGATACAATCATTCCAGTGAAATTGTTGGCAAAGATGCAGCCGAATTCCTCGAAGATACAATAAAAGCAAAGCAGATCCTTTCCGAACTAAAAACCGGTTCCCGTTGGGAGGGCGAATTATGTGCAAAAAGAAAAAATGGTTCTAGTTTTGAAATTCAAGTAAGTGCTTATAGTTCCAAAGATAAACAGGGAAACACCACTTACCTACTTGCAACTTTTGCGGACCAAACCAAATCCAAAGAACTGGAACGATATGCAAAAGAACGAGAAATTTACTTTTCACAAATTTTAGATTCCATCACTGATTTGGTTTTTTGTAAAAATCAAAAACTACAAGTCACTTACGTAAATAAAGCATGTGCGGATTTTTATGGCCTATCGAAACAGGAACTCATAGGAATCCAAGATGTATCCTACAACGAAGAAGAATTCACAAAAGCTTACAATGCAGAAGACCGAAAAGTTTTTGAAACAGGTGAAACAAGTTACGTGAGAAGAGAACCAAACCTTGGCTCTCGTGGGATTACAAAAATTTTAGAAACAGTTAAAAATCCAATCCTAGATGGTAATGGCAAAATCAAAGAAATTGTCGGTGTTTCTCGAGATATTACGGAAACTCTAGCTTTAGAAGACCGCCTTCGTTTGGTGACAGAAATCACTTCTGATTATATTTACACAGCAAAGATTGAAAATGGAGATATTATCGCAGAATGGAGTTCTAAAGATTTAGCCACTACCTCGGGTTATTCCATAGAAGAAATAGGAAAGTTAGGTGGCTGGTTTAACGTGATCCTAAAAGAGGATATCTCCATTATTGCTCTCCGGATGGGACAGATTTTGAAGGGAGAAACAGGTGTGATTGAATACCGCATCCGTACAAAATCCGGAAAAATCAAATGGTTACGCGATTATACGAAACCCATAATGGATGAAAATGGTATTGTTATTTCCGTCATTGGTGCCGCTAAAGACATTACGATGGAAAAGGAAACAGAATTAAAATTCCAAATCAGTAGCCAAAGATACCAAGCGGCAATGAATTCTGCCTTAGAAGCCATTTACTTTTTAGAAACCTCAAAAAACAAAGAAGGCGATATCATAGACTTTATCATTTCCGATGTGAACAAAAAAGCAGAGGAACAACTCGGAATGAAAAAAGAAGATTTGTTAGGTAAAGGGATCTGCCAACTTTTTCCAGTCAACCTTGAAAATGGTTTTTTCGATGACTACAAAAAAGTTGTAGAAACAAACATTCCCATGGAACAAGAATTCCAAATCCCGGGCAATTACAGAGCCCCTGGTTATTATTTCCACCAAGTCATACCAACTAACGATGGAATTGTGATACAAACGAGAGATATCTCTGACAGAAAAAGAATGGAAGAATTACTTCTTCGAACAAACCGACTAGCAAAGGTGGGAAGTTTTGATTACGATCTAATAGAAAAACAAATTACTCTTTCGCAAGTAGCCACAGAAATTCTTGTACAAACATCAAAACAAATCAAAAATGTGGACTTAAGTTTTTTTGGATCCAAAGAATTTGGCCCCATTCTAAAACAAAAAGAAATTCACTGCATCCAAACTAAAGAAACCTTTGATTTGGAATGTTTAGTAAAAATAAGTTCAGGCAATGAATTTTGGATTCGGATCATTGCCACACCGAAGTTTTCAGAAGAAACCTGTGTCGGATTCTACGGCGCCATCCAAAACATTCATGACGAAAAACTGATCCAAGAATCCTTATTTGACAAAGAGACTTTACTCCTCACAAAAAATCGAGAGTTAGAATCCTTGATCCAAGTAACAAACAAACAGAACGAAAGACTAAAAGAATATACTTACATTACTTCTCATAATCTACGAGCACCTATCGCCAACTTAATGAGCCTTACTGCCATGTTAAAAGAAAACCCAGCCAATACTGAACTTCTGGGTCTTATTGAGTCCTCGTCTTATCAACTGGACCAAATCATTCGTAACTTAAACGAATTATTGAATATTGAAAAAGATACAAAAGAACTTCCTAAATCAAATATTTTGATAAAAGAAAGTATCGAAGCTCAGATTCTAGTATTAAAAAATGGAGCAGATCGGGAAATAGAATTCACAAACAATTTACCAGAAGGTATGAAGCTTCTCGGTTTCCAGGCCTATTTCGATAGCATCATCAACAATATTCTCACCAATGCAATCAAATACTCGAAACCAGACGAGGTTTGCAAAATCTCAATTGCTTATGAAGAATCAAAAGAATTCTTGAAGATCGCCATAGTGGACAATGGACTTGGCATCGATTTGAATCGCCATGGTCACAAACTGTTCAAAATGAACTTCCGATTACGCCAGGACATCGATGGAAAAGGTATGGGATTATTCCTTGCAAAACACCAAATTGAATCCATGAACGGTTCAATTGAAGTCACAAGTGTTCTTGGGAATGGCTCCACTTTTTTCCTAACCTTTCCTAAAAACCTAATTTGAACGGCTTTTGACAGTAAAGGAGAGTTTGGCATCTTCATACCCTTGTTGTAAAAGTATTTCTGCCTGGTCTTTTTTGAAATTCAATATACTACCTAAACCTAACATTTGCTTGGGTGCGATGACAGAAATATTGGCATGATTGAATTGTGTTCGTAAACCTAGGAAAAAATTTTCGATCGATGTGAGTCCTTTCATCACTGCTTTTCTGTATTCCAAACCCTGTTCTACACTTCTGTAAGAACCAAGTAGATACAATTCAAACAATCGTTCTAAGGCTTCGTCTTTTGTTTCCGGAGCTTCCATCATTGGTGTTCCCCCCACAGGTGAAAGAAGAACTACAACAATTTCAGAAGCTTCATGTGTTAAGGCAGGAAGGATCGGAGTGTTTGCCATCACTCCCCCATCCCAGTAAGGTTCTCCATCAATCATCTGCCATGGAAACACCATCGGAATCGCAGAGGAAGCTAAGATATGTTCAATTTGTAAATGGGGATTTTCGAAAAACTTTAACTCTGATGTTAAAATGTTCACAGCAGATATGATAACTTTAGTTTTTGATTCATTGAGAGTAGTAAAATCTAAGTTCTCATGAATGAATTTTTTTAATGGATAGGTTTCCACAAGCGGATAGTATTTTCTTCGGAAAAGTCCCTTTAACATATTCCAAATAGAATAACGCATGATATTTTTTTGATTGAGCCTAAGCCATAATTCGGATAATTTACTCGAATTCATTCCTGCACCAATGGCACATGCATTAATCGCACCTACCGATGTTCCACAAATGATATCCGGTTTCCAATGGATATCTTCTAAATACCGCAAAACACCTGCTTGGTAAGCACCTCTGGCACCACCTCCCGATAAAACAAGAGCTCTTTTTTTACCCATTTTAGTTTCCTCCTGTAAAAATGTCGCGACCCGTTACGTATCTTTCCTTCCACCACTTTTCATTTAAGGACTGGATGACAACTCCACGGCTTGTTGAGGCATGAATAAAATTTCCATTCTCTAAAACCATTCCTACATGTGTGATTTTGTTTGTGTTTGAAGAAGCTGAAAAAAATACCAAATTGCCGATCTGTTGTTTTTCTCTCGTGACTGATTTTCCTATTTGAGCTTGGTCTCTGGCAGACCTTGGAATCATCCGTTCATTCATTCCAATCTTTGGATCAGTAAGAATCGATTTTGTAAGTCCAGAACAATCCACACCGCGTTTGGAATAACCTCCATAAAGATAGGGAGTTCCAATCCATTGGCGACCGACAGTATCCACTAACTTACGTTTGTCCTTTTCTCCACTACTTATGGGTGGAAGATTATTTTGTTCTTCTAAAAATATTAAGTTAGGGTCTAACTTTGGTCTTTCTTTCGTGACCCAATCCCCTTGTTCATTCCAGATGATTTCTGTTCGTCTTTCTGATTTTTGAAAATCTTCCTTAAGCTTTGCAGGTGCTAACAATGCAATTGTATCCGCCTTTACCATTTCCCAATGTTTTTCTTCTATCTTCAGTTTTTCACTGGCAAACCATTCATTAAAAAATTTTATCCGTTTTTCTTCTGTTAAGTTTTGAATCTGTTTAGGCAATACTGATTCCAATCGTTTTAGAGTAACACCAGGATTTTCTTCCTTTTTCCTAGAAAGAAGAACCAAACGACCAGAAACAAAAACAGAAGCTCCACTCCATTGTTTTAATTTTGCAATACGAAGGATTTCTGAAACGGTATCGTCGGGAAGTTTTGAAGCGGCCATTTCCTTAAAAAACTTACCTAAATACGGAATGTCTTTTTTACTTGGTTTGGTTGTGATAAAATAAGGAATTAATTCTTCTGTTTCTTCCCAAGTGAATCCATAATCGGAAAGGATCACAAACCTTTCTACTTCTTCAGCAAATTCAGGAGCAGGCATAGATTCAATTGCCGCCCATACACGTAAAGATTTTACGATCTCTTTTACAGAGGTATCATTTGCCCGGTCTCCCAAACGTTTACGAATCTCATTTCGGATCAGAAGGGATTCTTGTTTGTTATACACAGACTCAACTAACGAATCTAAGTTTTGTGCAGATAGGGAATTTGCAACAAGTAAGAAAAGAGAAAAAGCCACTAACGGAAAAACAGCCATACGAAAAACAAACATACTTTGTATGATAGTCGATTGTATTTATTGTAAAGTAGGATTTAGAAATTTCTCTCGACTCCGAATGATTTTATCAATGGAAGAAATATAACCTAATTCAATCAATCGTTCATAAGCAAACCAATCCAGTAGACCGAAGTTATTGGTGGGAATTTGTAAAAACAAATCAGAAATTTTTTCTGTTTGGCGTATCCTATCCCTACTTGAGGCAAGGATGGACCTGATGATGATATCTCCAATAGGTGGAAACTTAGGCCGAAGGATTTCATTGAAATTAATTAAGTTTGTAATTTGTGTCAAAGGATTTGTCATTACCCCGGGATTTGTTTTATCAAAATAGGCACAAAGTTCTTTATCTTGGTCAGGATAAATATCTCCAAAGACATCTACAGAAATCACCTTTCCTACTCCTCGTTCTTTTAAAGCAATTCCAGGAACATTGTCCAATACCCCTCCGTCAACATAGACAACTCCATCATCAATTAAGGGGGGAACAATTCCTGGAATGGAAGTACTGGCACGAATGGCCTTCCACAAATCCCCTTTATCATGGACATGAATTTCAGAATGGGATAAGTCCGTCGAAATAGAGTAATAGGGAATCCATAAATCTTCTATTTGAATAGTACCAAAAAACTGACGAATAGCTTCTGTATACTTTTTTCCCGTTGTTAAGGAAAGAACGGGAACCGTATATTCATTTAACAGGTCTTTTGTGACCCAAAAGGCTTTTGCTTTTTCTTTACTTCCACTACTAGTTTCTCCCATAGCAATGAGTGCAGCAAAAATAGAGCCCGCACTGGTTCCAGAAACCATATCAATGGGAATTTGATTTTCTTCTAAAGCAGAAAGAACTCCTAAATGTGCAAAACCTTTGGCACCTCCTCCTCCGAGTGCAAGTCCGATTGATTTACCGAGTAAACCACGTCCAAGTCTTTCCCAAGTATCAAGCCGATCAAAATGCACATGGAAATGACGATTGAATTTTCTTTTTTGCAAATGCCGAATGGTTCCGGGAACCACAGCCACTGGGTCTGGTTGAAGAAGGACCAAAACTTGCGTTCGATTCTTCAATTGTTTTTGAATCAAAAGGGATTCTAGGTGGATACAATCTGGTGCATCGTTTGCATCTTTAATAAACAGAAGTGAATCGGATTGGCGCAAAGCACGCTCTGTCCAAGTTGAAATAGATTTGTTATCATCTAAAAGATAAAATACAAAATCATACTCAGCTTCTAACTGTGAAAAAAAACGGATGATCCAAGGTTCCCTTTCCACTTCATCTAACGATTGCAATTCAGTTGTTCTTTCTAAAAAAATCGTTTCATCTATAACACAAAATGATCCATACCGAAGGAGTACAAGGCCAATTCGGTGAATGATTTCATCTAAAGTTTCTTTGGGAAATGAACTGAGAATAGAAAATGTTTTAGGAACTGGAACAAATCCTTTGCTATCCGTTTTGGCATGGGCCAAACGTTCCGCTATGATTTTTGTGATTTGTAAAAGACTATCGGGGTATTTTAAAAGTATGGAGAGAGCTACCTCTCTTGGAACTCGAATGAGTTCTGAATCTCGAATGGCTTTTACAGTTGCCGAACGTTTTTCTCCTGTGAATAAACTAAGCTCTCCTATGATATCAAGTCGTTTGAATTCTCCGACATCACGCACAGTCCCATCCGCTGCACGTTTTTCATACCGAAGTTTACCTGCTGCAAGTATGTATAAATCACTTCCTTCGGAGTTTTCCTCAAACAAAACCTCACCACCCGCTAAAAATTCCCTGACTGTATTTTCCTTCATTTCGCGAAGTACAGTATGAGGTAAATTTTTGAAAAGGTCTGCCAAAGTCAGATACTGTGCCAATGCAGGATGTTTGGAGATTCGAATACGTTTCACTCCTTTTGTTTTACTAAATAAATCAAAAAACACAACCTCCTTTTCTTTTTTTCAATTCACATTCACTCAATCAAAGATAGAAAGCAAGTGGTATCAAAACAAAAGAGTTGTCGCCAAACGGATGGGATCCTAAAGATTGGAAGTGGAACGGATACGATGATTGCAAGTTTACGCGGAAAATTAATTCAACTAGAAATGGACCATCTTGTCCTAGATGTAGCCGGTGTTGGTTATGAAGTTCACATCCCTTTTCCCTTACATTTAGAATGTAAAGAGAAAATGAAAGAAGAGATCTTTTTACATATATTTCACTCCATCACAGACAGGGGGGAAAGGCTTTTTGGATTTTCCACAAGAAAGGATAGAGAACTTTTCCAACTCATCAAATCACTCCATGGGATTGGTGAGTTAACGGCACTTAAAATCTTATCCTTTTTCCAAGCAGATGATTTGTACAAAATTGCGAAAGAAGATGACCGCAAGACTTTGGAAAAAATTCCCAAGGTCAAAGGCAAAACTTCAGAAAAAATTCTTTTTGAAATCAAACAAAACTTAAAAAAACTAGAAATGTTTCTAAATGATGAATCTACAAAAACAGATTCAGAAGATAGAGAAACAGACTTGGCCACTCTTGCCCTCATCCAACTTGGTTTTGATGAAAAAACAGCCACAAAACAAGTAGCAGACGCCAAGAAACTGAACCCCGGTTATACGGCTTCAGAAATAGTAAAACAAGTCATTACAGGAACCAGGTAGTTCAAAACATACGGAGGAGATACCAATTCCCCTCCCATTTGATAAAACTGGGATTGATCAAATACCGTTCCAATTTTGGATTTTCAGCAAATCGAAACCGAACTTCCACTTCTTCGCTAGAGCCCACATAAAAATCAGCCCATACTTTTTTTGCTGATAAAAAAACTTCTCTGACTGTTAGGTTTCCCAAACTTCCTTTTTTATGGTCCAACTTTTTAGAATCAAAGTAATAGATTTCAAAGTAACCATTGGGACTAGCGAGGTCCTTTTCAACTTCTAATAAGGTCCAATACCCTTTGGCATCTACAAACAAACCTTTTTCTGGATGGATGAGACTCGGTAGATGGGAAAAAGATCGAGCACAAAGATCACCAAGTAATACTTTTAATACACTTAAAAGATATGTCTGGTCAAATTTAGAAAGTGAGGTTCCGTAAACCGTTCCAAGGGATAGTGAGATGGGGCAACCAATTTCTTTGGTTGGAACTTCGGAAGAAAAACCAGTTTCTACGGATGGCCCTTCTTGTTTTTTTAATTGGCAATTGAATAGAATACCAAGGATGAGAAAAAAAAATAAATTTGGTTTTAGATGCATCACATTGTTTTGTTGAGTAAGTCCTCAAACAAATCTCCGCTGTACATCTCGAGAGCTCCATTACTGGCAGCGATGATTTTTTTTCCTGCTTCCGTCACATCAAAGTTTCCAATGACAAATCCTTTCGTGGCACCTAACTCTTCCATTTGGTTTGTCATCTCACGAAGAAATACATCTGATACCTTAGCATCTTTCCATTTACGAACTCGGAAGAGTGCTCTTTTGTTGACATCTTCTTTAGAGGATGCGAGTAAATTCACTCCATCTGCCTCAGGATTGGACATTTCTTTGGTAACACGGTAACCCATGCTCATCACCATTCGAGTGGCTTGGTTCTTAAAATTGGTGCCAGGCAAGCTGATGAATTTTTCAAATTTATCCAAACCTAACATATCTAATTTTGATGTTAGTTTTTTACCACTATCGTCTACCATACCTTTGATATTGAAAGGTTTAGAAGAACGCATTCCACTTAGTTCGAAGTATCTAGAATTTGGAAATAAATTGACAGATAGTAAATTAAGTTCACGAGTGAGATCATACTCATGAGTTAAAGAATCTACAGTTCCAGTACCTCGTTCCAATCTGTATTTTAAATTGGCGAGGGCCACCACATCTGGATCATCTAATCTTTCCGCTTCCGCTTCAATTAAATATTCGGAAGCATCATCCAATCGACCCATATACACAGTAATCATGGCAAAATGAATACTACATTCAATGATTTCACTTTGCCATGCATTGAGCCTTGCCATTTCCAAACAAAGTCTTCCATACTTCAAAGCTTCAGGAAAGTTTTGCATAAGAATGGCTTCAGTCATTAAAAACTGAAAGAGAGTGAAACGGACAAATTCATCTTCGATCTGTTCGCTTATAGCCACTGCAGTTTTCACTGCTTCTTTATGTTTGTTTTCGCGAGAAAGAGAAAGGGCATATAAAAAACCTGAGACTGGAGACTTCTCTAATTTGTATGCCTTTTCAAAATAATCCCTTTCCTTTCCACCACCGGTGACACCAGAAATCACTCCCCGAGCAATGAAGTATGAAGAAAGATTGATTTTTTCTTCTGGAATCCGAGAGAAAAAATGTTCAGCGATTTTGAACTCTTTTTGTCCCAGTGCCATAAATCCCAATCGAAGGCAGGCTATGGGGTTGGAACGGTCCGCCTGGAGGGTGTCCAAATAGTGAAAGAAGGCTTCTTCAAAAAAATCTTTGTTATAATAAATATCAGCAATACGGTTGGAAACAGTTACGGAATCGATTTCCTTTGTATACCGATTGTTCTTTTTGATGATTTCGAGGTGTTTTGCCTCGTTTAAGGGATCATTCTCCATGGCATAGATCTTTGCCATGACATAGTGGCCATAAGGGTTTTGGTGGTCTTCTTCGAGTTTTTCCCGTACAAGGGCCCTTGCGTCCAAAAAATTCCCAAGAGTGGCAAGACTTAAGGCCTTGGCATAACTATCTCTTCTCTGCCCGACAATGAAGGTCAAGAGAAACCCGAGCATAATCACTGCTGCTCCCACAAAGATAAAAAATGCCAAATTCGCTTACTTCCTATTTTCCTATTTTAGTTGGTAAAAAAGAGTCTTACGTCAATTCTGTCCTGGAAGTGATACAGCTCACCTACATTTCGTTTGCGCTTCGCCTTCTCTTCCGGGATCGACTCTATTCGGTGGCCTATGGCCTCGTCGGAGCCCTGGTTTTTACATTCTTCTTACTCGCCGTTAGGATTCACTTCCATTTATATTCTGGAGTGTCCCTTACTAGTATCGTTTCCTTTGACCAATCTCCGCAGATTCTTTTTTATTCTACAAGTTTTGCTTTGATGGCTCTATTTTTCTTCCACTGCCTCCAAGGCCTTGGTGACATTGGGGTCATGATGGCCATTGGTGGAAACCGATTGGGTTGTATTTGGCTACATTCCTTGTCCTTATTTTTCTTATTTTTACCCAGTTTCCTACTGGCAATTATTATCAACCTAGGATACTTAAACCCACCTGCAGATTTTGGTATCTACAATGAATTAAAATCCATTTTCACTTGTTTGGTTCTCTTCATTGCCCTGGGTCTCTTGGTATCGGTTCCCACAATTGGAATCAGTTCTTACATTGATCCTTACAAATCGATCCGGAGGCAAAAATAATGTTACTCCGTGTCCACAACCTAACCAAACGATTTGGTAAAGACGAAGCCGTAAGTTCTGTAAGTTTCGATGTAAACCAAGGGGACTATGTTGCTATCATTGGTCCTTCGGGATCGGGTAAAACAACTTTGCTTTCTATGCTCACCGGAATGCTCTCCCCCACAGAAGGAGATATTCTCTATGACCAAACCAAACTCTCACAAATTTCCAAACAGGAACTAGCTGAAATTCGAGCCCGTGACCTTGGCCTTGTTTTTCAATTTTCCGAACTTGTAGGAAACCTGACCATAAAAGAAAACATACTTTTGCCAGCACTTTTCACACGCAAATTTTCCAACGATGACTACATTCGTAAATGTGATTACTTGATCGAACATTTAAAGTTAGGTGATATTCAAAATTCACTGCCTAGAACTTTATCCGGGGGACAAATCCAAAAAGCAGCCATTGCAAGATCTCTCATCAATGACCCAGCCATCCTTTTTGCGGACGAACCGTCCGGTGACTTAGATCCTGAGAATAGTTATCTGGTCCAACTGCTTTTAAATGAATACAACAAACGAAACCACTCCATCATCCTTGTCACACATGATATGAAACTTGCGTTCGATGCCCAAACCGTTTACGAAATGAAGAACGGAAAATTTGACCAAGTCATCAAGGGAGAATGAGATTGCGAAATGCCATCGGAGTGGATATCGGTGGAGGGAGTATCCGTGCGAGCCTCTTTGCCGAAAGTGGTAAAGAACTTGACTCAACTCTTTCCCCCACTCCTGAACATTTAGACAATGAAAGTTTTTTAAAGATTCTGAAAGAGACCATTTGCCCCCTCACAAAAGATGCCATGGGGATTGGAGTAGGTTCCCCAGGTCCTTTAGACAATGAACGAGGGATAATGATTGCCAGTGCCAATATGCAAGGGCTAAAAAACCTACCCATCAAAGATGAATTAAAAAAAGAATTTTCCCTACCCGTTTGGTATGAAAATGATGCCAACTGCGCTGCCTTAGGGGAAGCTTATTTTGGATTTTATAAAGACACAAAGTCTCAACTCATCATCACCTTAGGAACAGGAGTTGGTGGTGGTTTTGTAGACCGAGGAATTTTGTATTCCGGATACCTTGGCAATGGAATTGAAATTGGACACACTACTTCAGTCATTGGGGGAGCCTTGTGCGGGTGTGGAGTACATGGTTGTGTGGAAAGTTATTTTTCGACTCGGGGTTTTCTTGGTCGATATGCAGAAAAGGCAAACAAAGATTTAGACAACGCCGAAACTTTCTTTCAATTAGTAAAAGAAAAGGATCCAATCGCTACTGAAATTTTAAGTTTCGGAACCCTGGCTCTTGCCCATGCCATAAGAAATGCAGTTCATCTCTTAAACCCAGAAGTTGTTGTCTTTGTTGGGGGAATCACAAAATCCTATGACTTATTTGGCAAAAACTTAGAATCAGAAATCAGATCTACCATCTTCCCTGTGTTAAATGATATGTTAAAAATTGGTGTTGGTGGAAGTTTATCTGGAGCCTTAGGTGCTGCCTCACTTGTATTTTCTAAGGAGAAACTATAGTATGGAAAATTGTCTTTTCTGCAAAATTGCGAGTGGAGAAATCCAAAGCAAAAAAGAATATGAATCTGAAAACATATTAGTATTTCATGATATCACACCCCAAGCACCCTTTCATGTTCTTATCATTCCCAAAGTCCATATTTCGAGTATGAACCAAATTGGAGATTTAGATCCAGAAATCCTCAAGGAAATTTTCCATATCATTCCCAAATTGGCGGAACAAAATGGAATTTCTGAAAAAGGATATAGGTTAGTCAATAACTGTGGGAATTTTGGCGGACAAACAGTAAACCACATCCACTTTCACCTGCTAGGTGGTCGCCATATGAAGTGGCCACCGGGTTAAAAAGGAAAATATGAGAAAGTTAATATTTGGAATTTTTGTTTCAGGAGTTGCGATTTATTTCCTCTCCAAAAACTTTGATATCACTGAATTTGAACGGTTAGAAGGAAAAATCAATTGGTGGATTTTCCCTTTACTTTTCCTTTCCAACCTTTGGGCATTTGTTCCCTTTTCCATTCGATGGTATTACCTTTTAGAAAAGAAGATTAGTTTTGCACAGGCCTTTACCACAGCCATTATTGGAGTGGGACTCAATATGGTGCTTCCTGCAAGAGGCGGAGATTTGGTGCGACTAATCATGAACAAAAGAGATACAGAACTTCCCTTAACTCATCTCCTGAGTCGAATTTTTTTAGAGAAAGTAATGGATTTAGGTTCTGTTGTTGTCATTGGTGCCACTGCTCTTTTTTATATGGGACTTGGACAATCCAAAAACTTAAGCCTCCTTCTCCTCTCCACACTTGTAATTGTTGGGATGATTGTGGGCCTCACACTGGTTCGGTATTTTTTAGAACCATTACGCAAACTTACCAAAAAACTATTTGGAATCATCGGTAAACATAGTCTATACGAAGATAAGTTAGACCACCATTTAGTTGAATTTTCCTCCTTTTTACAAGGAGACAAATTATTGAGACCTGTCCTCTACTCCATTCCCACTTGGGTTTTGGGTTATGCAGTTTCCTATTCTCTTGCAGGGATTCTCATAGGAATGCCACTTACTTTTCCTGAGGCACTACTTTTTATGTTTCTTGGGGGTATGGGTGTGGCAATTCCTTCGGCTCCATCAGGAATTGGAGTTTTCCACGCAGCAATCATTTCCGGTTTTATCATTTTGGGGAGAGATCCAGGCGAAGGTCTGGTTTATGCTACCGTTGTCCACCTAACGCAATTTATCATCACAACAAGTTTGGCACTCGTAGCTTATTTGTATTGGAGATGGACCCATGGGAAAAAAATAGAAAACAAAAACTTTTTCTAAACATTCTCCCTAAGAAAACTCTCTAATTGAGGATGAGACAGTTCATACAAATCCCAATACAGAACATTGTAAGATTTGTTTTGGTGGGAATTTTATTCGGCTGCTCTTCACCAACTTTCGAACCGTCAAAAAGCAGGTCTGCAGAAGAAAACCTATTCTTTACCTTGCTAGTAACTGGTTTGGTTACTTATCAATCCACTTCCGTTTTTGATTCTTATGCAGAAAAAAATCTAGATTGGAGTCGATTTCTCGGAACTTGGATTGAGATTCAACGTATTGATAATAGTTTCCAATCGGGTTTACGAGAGGTATCAGCAGAATATTCTTTATCCAATGACGGTTCAATTCGTGTATTCAACAGAGGAGTCGATCTAACAGGGAATCGGAACCAAATAGAAGGAAAGGCGTTACTAGTTCACCCAGATGTTGGAAAATTAAAAGTGAGTTTTTTCTTTCCGTTTTTCTTCGGGGATTACTTGGTTTTAAAGATCGATCGGATCAATTATTCCACAGCATTAATTGGTGGACCTGATCCGAATTTTCTTTGGGTATTTTCTAAAACAAATTCCATACCAAGTGAAGTAGAATCTGATTATATTGAATATGCAAAAACGATCGGATATTCCACCGATCGCTTACAATCATTTCGCTGAACTAACTTAATGCTTTGATTACATCCTCGGGAGCTTGCACCAGTTCCACAAGCACACCTTCACTACAAAGCGGAAACTCTTCATTCCCTTTAGGGTGAATGAAACAAACGTTATACCCAGCAGCTCCCTTTCTAATCCCACCTGGAGTAAACCGGACTCCTTGTTTGGTTAGATACTCAACACATTCCTCCAACTTGTCGATCCAAAGGCCGATGTGATTGAGTTTCGGATCATGCACTTTGGGACTTTTGTTTGGATCAATGGGTTGCATTAAATCTATTTCAACTTTAAAGGGACCATTGCCCATGGACAAAATGTCCTCATCCACGTTTTCTTTTTCACTTTTGTAATCAGATACTTTTGTGAGACCCATTACCTCTACCCAAAACTTGGATAACTTTTCTTTGGACTCACCACCTATTGCAACTTGTTGGATACCTAAAACTTTGAAGGGACGGGACATGAATTACCTCTTTTATTGCATTCTGCAAAAATATAATTTCTACCTGCACCACTTTCTCCATCGGTCATTCTGCGGAAAATTATTTTTCTAATCGGATTGCCGTATTTCGGGGCAGGCCGATCCTATCATTCCAAACGATGGATTCTATTTACTGGTATCTACCCTTGGTTTGTTCCCATGTGAACGGCGACTCTGGGGTCTAAACAAATTCTTGTCTTCGGGCCTACGTCCGCCGTAATCCTATGCAAAATATTATTAGTATCATATATTCCTTGCTTATGATTCGAGTTAGCTTACAATGAAATTTGTATGGATGAAAATGATAAACTCAATTACATCAAAACCAATTTTTGGAAAAAAATTAAGGAAACAGGCAAAAAAATTCCCTTCATAAAAGATGTCATTGCAATGTATTATTGCCTACTCAATGAAAATACATCTTTATCGGCGAAAGCATCTATCGTTTTGGCCTTACTATATTTTATCTCTCCCGTTGATGCCATCCCCGATATCATTTTGGCATTAGGATATACAGATGATGCAGGTGTGATTGCGACAACCTTACTCATCATCAAATCTCAATTAAAACCAGAACACTATGCAAAGGCTAGCGAGTCTCTACTTTAATTTAAACGAAATAAAACATAAGAAAAGAAGATTTCAAATTGAATAGTAAATATAACAATCTAAACCTTCTATTTCCAAAACGGAAGACAAGATTCTAACGATAGAATTTAAAAAGTGAATAAGTATCTTTAATATTCACTCTACTCTTTTTTAAAACATAAATGGGGATTTCACTTTCCATCGTGTATTGCCTTGAATAAGTTCCAATTAACTGCTTTTCCTGAAAAAAAGGTTCCAAAATTTTTGCTGTTTCTTCGCTAGTAACCACAAGATGTTTCGGGTTTATTTTAAGTTCCTCTAACCAAAGATAGTAATTATTATGCCCACTAATCACAGGAATTCGTATTTTATAAAATTCCAAACTACCTGCTTGACCATAAAAATTTCCGACAATGGCTGTTTCTTTCAATTCCTCTTGTGACAAAGAAAGCAATGATTTATCTACTTGAAAATAGAATTCTTGCCAATCGAGTCGATCAGCAAACCACTGAGGAAGCAGAGTTCGATTCCCGGCCTCTATTTTCGGAACTACTCCTA
Organism: Leptospira terpstrae serovar Hualin str. LT 11-33 = ATCC 700639; assembly: GCF_000332495.1. Lineage (NCBI taxonomy): Bacteria > Pseudomonadati > Spirochaetota > Leptospiria > Leptospirales > Leptospiraceae > Leptospira > Leptospira terpstrae. The sequence goes on from NZ_AOGW02000010.1 coordinate 721,660, forward strand.
AAATATCGACATATCTAGAAAGAAGTGGCAGTGGTAGAATTGGGAGTCCTACCGGAGATAAGACTATACCAACAATTAGAATTAAACTTAATAAAACCTTTTTCCAAAGGTCTGACAAAATGAATGCACTCCCCCCAGCAAAAAGAATAGGATAGAAAGAAGCTATTCGATCAGGTCTGGATGACTTGAAAAACAGAAATAAACCTAACAATAATAAGTAGGCAATTCCTAAATATCGAAATTCTTTATTTTTCAAAAAGAAATAAATTCCGCATATCCATAAAGGCAATGTGGCTGGATTCACTGAAAGGATTTGATCAAATATAATTTGAAACAAACTCAAATTAATATTTTTCATTTTATAAGCATTTTTATAAAACTCCAACGATGGGAATTCATAATGGTATTGCCATATCAAATTAGGTAAAACAATTACGACTGCAATTACCGCACCCAGATAGAAAAAACGATTTTTATAAACTGATTTAAAATGTATCCAAACATAAGGAATCAAAACTGCCAATACATACAAAACAAAAGTATGTTTGTTCATCACCCCAAGGCCAATGACCACTCCTAAACTCATCCAATGTTTTGGAGAATCCTTCAACTGAATAGAAATTGTAACGAGCAATACAACAAAGAAAACTTCGATTGCATTCATAGAATAAAACCCAAAGATTACTTGTAAAACAGGCATAGTCATTGTTGCAAAACAAGGTAAAACAATCGCAAACCTCTGACTCGAAAATCTCTGCGTAAGATTCCCGACAAGGAAAACGGAAAAACCAGCGAATACTGCAGGAATAAATCTCAAAAACAGGATAGAATTTCCATCTATGCGAAATAAACTTAAAAGAAAAATCGAAAATGGTGGTTGGTCTACATAACCCCAGGACAATCTTTTGGAACAGGCTAAGTAATAATACTCATCGACAAAGATTCCATAACCACCTGTTGTATTGATAATTGTTAGGATTATGAAATAGAAAATTCCGAAGAATATGGGTAATGACATTACTATGGTTTATCACAAAATCAAAAGCAATGTCACTACAAATTAAATAAATCCAATGACTTCCTTGGAAAAAACTAATTTCTAAAATAGAAATTGGATTCACCGCTCCAAAAAGTATTCGTTCCATTTCAGAAACGAATACTTTTTGTTACTATTTTTTACTTAAATTTTTAAAGGAAATCTTTGATACGATATGTTTAAAATCCTCTTTGATTCTATACAAGACCGGAACAAAAACTAAAGTCACACCCGTTGCAAAAAACAACCCCCAACCAAATGCTAAGGATAGCGGCTGTACAAATGGATCCAAGGTAGGAATTCCATACGCACTAGGAACAAGGCCAATCACAGTACTGATCGTTGTTAAAAAAATGGGTCGCAATCGTATGGCACCACCATTGATGATGGCCTCTTCAATGGACATCCCTTGCATTCTTAATTCTTCAATAAAAGTAATCAGAATCAATGTGTTAGCAACAATCGATCCACTCAGGGCCACAATTGCAAGTGTACTCATAAAACTGAGTGGCATCCCGTGGGTCATAAGCGCAAAAAGAACACCTACAATTCCAAAGGGAATGGAACCTATGATTACTGTTGTGGTTCCCACGGAGTTGAAATAAACGATAAAAATTCCAAAAATTACCGCAACCGCAAGCAACATAGAAATTCCTAAATCACGAAACGACTTACCAGCATCTTCTTGTTCTCCGCCAAAGATCACCGAATAAGCGTTTGCTGCATACTTATCTACATTCACTAGATTCTTTAGTTGTCTGTTTACAAAAAGAGATGTTGTTTTCTCCGTATCTACAGAAGCTTCTAGTCTAACCACTCGTTGTAAATCTTGACGGTTGATCATGGAATAGTCACGATCCTTTTCAAAGTATGCTACTTGATTTAAAGGAATGAGCCTTCGGTTTCTGTTTTCCACTTTTACTAAATTCAGACTAGAGACTGAATGTCTTTCTGCTTCAGGAAAACGAACGAGGATATTGATTTTATCTTCCCCTTTACTGATAGTCGATGCTACTTCCCCGTTAAAGGCTGTGCGAACTGAGCGGGCAATGTCCCTTGCACTCACATCGGTCCTTCCTGCAATTTCATCTTTGACAAAAAATCTGTATTCTTCTTTACCCAGTTCTAAATCAATTCGAATGTCTGAAACTCCGTCCATTTTTTTTAGCTCTTTTATATAAAGATCTGCAATCTCTTGAATTACACCGAAGTCAGCTCCGCGAATTTCTAAACTCACTGGTTTTCCTACTGGAGGTCCTTTGATCCGAGCATTTACATCGTAAATCATTTCCCTCGGGAAATTACCTGATACTTTATTTTCTGCGATATATTCCCGAATTTTTTTCACAAGAACTCTTGCATCTTCCCATTCTTTTCTGTCAGCTGCTGTCACAAGCTTCATTGTTAGATGAGAGCGATGTACCTCTAACCCTGGTTTTGGATCAGTAATTGGATTTTCATGTATCCCAATTCGGCTACGGAGATGAACAAAATCTTTACCTGCCATTTTGGTCACAACAGGTTCCATTTTTTCAATGATTTCGAGATTCTTCTGGAGAGTGGTTCCGATGGGCATCCAAACCTTGATTTCGATGTCCTCTTCGCTTCCCGAAGGAAACATAACAAAAGGTAAAAACCTTCCTGCAAGGAACAAAGTAAAGAAAAAGATAAATGTAAATATCGAAAGAACAAAAACCCTATGTTTTAATGCAAAAGTCATTGTACGTTTGTATCCAGAGATTACATACCCAAATGCGCCTTCTTTCTCTTCTATAGATTCATTTTTTTTGATCTTGCCTTGGTATGTTTTTGGCAAAAATTTATTTAACCAGTTTGGTAAAAACACAAGAGCAAACAAAAGAGAACTAGCAAGCGTTACAAGAACCACCGCAGGAATTCCCAAAATAAACTTTCCAATCACACCACTCATAAACAAAAGTGGGAAAAAAGCAGCTGATATCACTAGAAATGAAACAAGTAGAGGAACTAATACATCTTTAAAGGTCTGTAAGATAGCATCGCGCCTATCCATTCCCTCTTGCATCAAACGATAGGTATTTTCTGCCACTACAATGGAATTATCCACCATCATACCAAGAACCATGACCATTCCAAAAATAGTAATGGTATTAATGGTAAATCCAAATTGTTTTAAAAAGATAAAAGAAATAAGAAAGATAAATATGATAGCAACGCTAATCATAATACTCAATCTCATACCCAAAATAAAAATAAGAGAAAGTAATACGAGAACAAGACCCGTTTCGAAGTTTAAAATTAAATCACCAAGTTGACGACGAACATCTCGACTTTTATCATCGTAAATTTTTGTTTCAATTTCTGGAAAATTTCCTTCCATGGAAGAAACTAAAGTTTTAACGGTATCTGCAGTTGTTATAATATCAGCTTGGTCGGTTTTCCAAACTCTTAAAATAATACTATTTTTTCCGTTTAACTTTTCATAGGTTTTCTCTTCTTCAAAACCATCAACTACCTTTGCGACGTCTTTTAAAATGGTAGCAAAACCTAATTCATTCCCTAACATCGGAACAGAAAGCATGTCTTTTGCTTCTTCAAAGTCACCTCTAGTCCGAAGTAGGTATTCAGTTCCATTTACTTTTAATCTTCCAGAAGGAATGTTTATATTTCGGGAACCGAGGGCATTCAGGACAGTATTGAGTCCAACTTCCTTTGCATTTAGGCTTTTAGGATTGACTTCCACAAGAAACTCACGGTTTCTATAACCAATTTTTTCGATTTCGGCGATTTCTTTGATTTGGAAAAAACGATCTTCAAATGCTTTGGCTGTGTCACGTAACTTTCGATAGTCGCCTATTGCATCCTTTGAATCTGCTTTTAAGGAAAGTGCAAGACTAATGACTTCTTGTTTTTCCGTTGTAATTTCTCTTACCTTCGGTTTTTGTGCATTGTCAGGAAGGCGAACGGAATCTACTGCGTCTTTGATATCATCGAGTACTTTTTTTGTATTTTTGGTCCCTTCAACAATGAAGACCATAATAACACTGACGTTTTCTAAGTTATAACTTCGAATTTTATCAATTTTTGCAACGGCACGTAATTTTTTTTCAATGGGAATCGCAACAAGCCTTTCAATCTCTTCCGGAGTGGCACCAGGAAGTGGTGCTTCAATGACAATTTTATCTAGAGCCACATTGGGAAACGCTTCCCTATGCATAGAAAGTAAACGTGAAAGTCCAATCAAAACAAATAGGACTAAAATGAACTGAATGATAAGTGTTTTATCGGTAATGAATTTTGCAATGTTCTGCATTCGTTACTTCCCAAAAATTAAAATACAAACAAAAAAGTTGACTAACTGGTCAGTTTTTATTCTGACATAAGAAAAACAACAGATTTTGTTTGGGAAAACGAATTTCTATACTCTAGAGTTTGAATTGATAGGCAATTTCCTTCAGATCTTCGGCAGTTTGTGTCAATTCCTGGGAACTATCGGCTGTTTGGACAGAGGCGTCACTGATTTGGCTAGTTCCTGAATTAATTTCGCCCAGGGCTAAGGCATTCTGATTCATGGCATCTGAAACGGAAAGGATTGCTTGGTGGACTTCTGTGATACTCGAACTAATCTCACGGGAAAGGTTAAAGGTCCTTTTGGCAAGTTTGTTAATTTCCTCAGATTGAGCTCGGTATTGTCTACCCGATGCTGCCACTTCCTCATAGTCTGGAATGACTTTATCTGTAATCATACTGAGTAGTTCCTTTACAGAATCTACCATTTCCATCATTGCTTTTTCTAGTTTTTTGTTTAGCTCAACAATCTTCTTTACTGTATCTTGGGATTTACCTGCTAAATGGGAAACTTCAGTAGCCACAACAGCAAACCCACGCCCATGTTCCCCAGCTCTTGCCGCTTCGATAGCAGCATTTAAGGAAAGTAAATTAGTTTGGTCTCCAATCTCTGAAATCATACTTGCAAGTTCCCTGATCTCTTTAATTGCTTCTGCATCTTTCACAGCGTTTTGGATTTTTTCATTGATCGATTCAAATAAGGACCTAGCTTCACTGAGAGACTTTCCAGCAAAAGTTTCCAACTGTCCTGCTTTGACTTCAATGTTCTCTGCACCTTTAGAAACAAGTTCCATTTCATCACCTAACAAACTCAATGTTTCCATCATCGAATTTGATTGAGAAGAAATCTCTTCTGCGGAGGCAGAAACATTTTCAGCACTGGCAGAAAGTTCTTGTACAGATGATGCTATCTCTTCCATAGTGGCAGACGAATCAGAAGCTAATGAAGAGAGATGAACACTTTTAACTGTCAAGGCTTCAGAGAGAGATTGAACTTTTTTAACGATCGAAATTAGATTCTTTCGCATTTTTTCTAAACTCTTGGCCATCCCTCCAATTTCATCTTTTCTATCTAATTGGATTTTAGGAACTTCCACTGCTAGTTCATTATGTGATATTCGATTCATAAGAATGGATGCCTCGCGTAAGGCATTCGTTACTTTTGTAAGAATATAGCCCATACCCATGGAAACCAAAACAACTGAAAATACTATACTCAATATTGTAAAAAAGGAGATGGAATCTAGAGATTTAGTCATGGCAACAACTGGAACCCTATAAATCACTCGCCAAGGAACGGACCGTAATTTATAGACTCCGTATAGACAATCATTTCCTTTTATGTCTTTCCCTCGAAAGATAAAAACATCCGCCTTTGATTCTGCTATTTTTTCCGAGATACCTTCGGGAAAGGCAATTTTTATATCTTTATTTAACAAAGTAATATCGGCTGCGAGTTTAATTTGTCCTGTTCCATCCACAAGCCAACTTTCTCCGCTAAACTGATCCACTTGTGTGAATTGTTTTGATGCGTTGGAAACATCAATTCCAATAGAACTAATTAAAACTGGCTTTCCATTTTCAATGGTTACTCCATTTACAAAAATAGCATAGGATTTATACTCCGCAGTATAATCCATATTAATGACTAAATCTTTACCAGAAGATATAAGCTCAAAAAACCAAGAATCATCTGGATCCTCAGCTCTTAATGTATCAATTTTTGTAGCCTTTTCATTAAAGTAGTTTTTGGTTAAAGGATTGATTAGGCCTAAATAAGTAATGTAACCTAACTTTTGTTTATATGTTGATAAATTTTTAAATAAATTTTCTGTTTTTTCCCCTTTGGGTTCTCCCGTTTTGGCCCAAAGGATACTATTTTGATCAGATACAATTAAAGTAGCGGTTTCTTTCGCGCGTTCCAAAATTGAATCTATTGAAGCCGACTTGGATTCTAGGATTTTGAGAATATCAAAACTTTCTAATTTGGAAATAATAGTACTTCTACCAACATAATAACTTAAGAAACCAGTTAAACTTGCTGAAATCGCAACAGAAAGAACGGTTAGCAGTAATAATTTTGTTCGAAGTGAATCTGGTTCCCATTTCAATTTCATAAGATTGTTTCCTTTAAATTTTTAAAATAGAATCTTGTTTGCAAATCTACGACAAAGAGTATAGAGTGTCATAACATTTATGACTCCTATACCTCAAGTAAAAAAGTATATTGCGATCAAAGTATATTCTATCTTTATGATGAGTCTTTTCCTCTTCTCACCATTGGTTATGGTGGCTGCTCCAAAGAAGAAATCTCCGATTATCTCAGGAGAAATCCCTAAGGAAATCCCACCTCTTGAAACAAATTCAGAAGCTGAAAAAAAGGAATCTCCTCCGTCCAGTGAAATCCAATTTAAAATCACAGGGATGGTTAAAACTGATTTTGCCTATGCAAACAATTCCGTTCTTTCGTTTGGTTTTGATAATCTTGTAGCACCTACTATGGCCAAACGCCAAGTGCAAGCGAGAGACTCAGAACCTCGATCGGGAATCTATCCTACGAGTTCTCTTCTCGGAACGGAAATTTCTTATGGAACCAAACTCAAAGGGATTTTTGAAGCTGACTTTGTTGATGTATCCAAAAGTTCAGCGGGACCAGAAACAAAAGCCCGAGTTCGACAAATTTTTTTTAAATACAATCCGAACACTTCGTTCGAGATTTTTATGGGAAGGACTTGGGATTTATTTGCAGGTGTTTTTCCTCATTCCTTTAACTCGAGTGCATTTATGTCCGCAACAGGTAATATCGGATGGCAAAGAGAACAAATCGGAGCTTGGTATAAATTAGGTAAGTTTAAATTGGGAGGAGCGATTGGTACTACCGGCTTCCACATTGATCCACAAGTCAAAACCAATATCGAAAGAAATTCCATGCCCACCGTAGCAATCCGTATTGATTGGTTACCAACGACAAACCTTATGCTCACAACTTCAGCTATCGGTGCAAAACTAAAAATAAGTGATCCTTATTCAGATTCCACTAGAGATGGGAGTTTTTTACACTACGATCCTAGTCGTTACGATCCAAATGCTACTCCAGTTTCAGGGCTTATACAAAAAGAAAACAATCGAAGGACAAACGTTGCCGCTGGTGGTATTTCTTTTGGATTCACATGGAAATGGGGAGCTCTCGAATCCAAAGGAGAAATCACATATGGAGCCAACCTAAATTCAGTGACAGCATCCTCAATCTCCCAAGTCCAATCCACAACGTATGGGAATGAAATCACTGATAGCCAATGGGGATTTTTATCAGGTTCTTACTTTTCAGACGCTAAAGTTAGTACGAAGACAAAATACAATTCACCGAGAGAAGTAACTGGTTTCTTAAGTTTTAATTACGAAGTCACTAAACAATTTGGAATCGGTATTCATGGAGGTATTTCGAGAATCACAAACCCAGAAGTACTTGTAGGAGCAGACTTCAACCAACTCACAATTAGTCGGTCTGATAGTTTCCAATGGACATCAAATCCTAGGGTTATGGGTGCAATTCGAGAAAACCATGACTATGGATTTAGAATGTATTATGACCCAGAGGACCGAGTCCGTTTTTTCATACAAACTGATTGGTTTAGAACCTTCTACAAAGATGTAGATAGGTATTCAGGCCAATCGGCGCATATCACCAGTTATGATCCCTCTACTGGCACAGGAGAACTACGTGATCCAGGAAACAAATACGTTCGTGCATCCGCATTGGGTGAATCTTATTCCCTTCGGGTCGGTGGATTGTTTCGATTTGATCCCTAAAAGAATTTTAAAGTTCTAACCATTTCAAAAGTGTTTGTTTTAAGTTTTCTTTTTGGACTGGTTTACTGATGTAATCATTCATACCAATCCCCAAACATTTTTCCTTTTCTCCAGCTATGATCCCAGCAGTCACAGCAATGATTGGTAGAGTTTTGCCCTGAGGAAGTTTTCTAATTTCCTTTGTGGCGTCATACCCATTCATTACCGGCATTTGGATATCCATCAAAATAAGAGACGGTATTTCATTTTGGAATACTTGAATTGCTTCTTCCCCATTCTGCGCTTCTAATATTTTTACTTCAGGAAGGATCCGTTTGATAAAATTTTTCATTAAGCCAAGGTTTACTGGATTATCTTCCACAACTAAAATTTTGGATGTATCTTTACTTGCGGAATGATTCCCTTCTCCCAGTTTCATATCCTTTGTTTCCAAATTTGTGGATTGTAATTTTGGATCAAATTCTGGAATTCTAAGTTGAATATCAAAGTAAAACTCACTTCCTTCATTTAGTTCACTCTTTAATTGTAAATCAGACTTCATAAGAGCAAGTAACTGTTTACATATGGCCAACCCAAGCCCTGTTCCACCAAATTTCCGTGTGGTGGAAAAATCTTCCTGAGTAAAAGAATCGAATATTTTCTCTTGGCTATCTTTTGCGATTCCAATTCCAGTATCTTTTACGGAAACCCTAAGTTTTACCGAATTTGTTTCTGGGCTTTCCAAACGTTTGACATTACATTCAACATAACCTGCTTCCGTAAATTTAATCGCATTCCCAAGTAAATTCAAGATTACTTGCCTCAACCGATTGGAATCAAACATAAGAAGTGGAGGAATGTTTTCCTCAATATGAAATTGAATATCAAGTCCCTTGATGATGGCTTGGATATTCATAATTTTGATAGCTTCCAAAACCAATTTTTTTAGATTGTATGCTTCTTCTGCCAATTGTAACTTTCCCGCTTCAGCCTTTGAAAAGTCCAAGATATCATTCACAATATTAAGTAATGCGTGAGCAGATTGTTTTACAATTTGTGCATATTCGTTATAGGAAGAGTTTTCCAATGTTTCCGCTAATAAATCGGAATAACCAATGATTCCATTAAGAGGGGTTCGGATTTCATGGCTCATATTTGCTAAAAATTCGGACTTAGCGCTGTAAGCTTTTTCAGCAAATTCTTTTGCCTGTTTTAATTCTAACTTAGTATCATAGTCTTCGGTAATATCACGAGTAAACATTAGTATCCCGCCTATACCCCCACCTAATTGGCTCCATGGGCGAATTTCCCACTGGATCACTTGGTCTTTATGCCAACCTGGAGGTCTCCAAACGTCTTCATCTCTCTTCAAAACCTCGCCACGTAACCCCCGTGAGTGGATGTCTTTCCATTCCTGACTGATATTAGGAAAAATTTCATAATGGCTCTTTCCGATAATTTCTTCTTTGGTCAGAGGAATTTTATAATCCTCTATCCAACGTTGGCTAAGTGCTACATAACGCATTTCCTGGTCTAACATGGCAACGGCGGCAGGAGCATGCTCGACAAATGACCATAAAATAGATGTTTGGGCGGCAAGTGCCATTTCCCATTTTTTTCGTTCATTGATGTCTTGGATAATTCCGTATATTTTTACAATCTTTCCATTTTCATATTCTGCGCGACCAATGGTTCGAATCCAGGTTTGGTTACCTTTGGCTGTTACCATTTCCAATTCTAAATCGTATTCTTTACCTTCAGCTAACAGTAATGATACTGCATCCGATATCTTTCGTTTACTACCTTCAGCTTGAAAAAACTGAATTCCACCTTCCACACTCGGAATATAATCATCTGGAACTTCATGAATACTTTTGGTTACATTGGTCCAACTAGCTTTATTGGTTCTTAAATCCAAGTCCCATCCACCAATTTTAGCTAAACCTGCCACTTGATCAAGTAAACGTGAGATGCTTCGTAATTCCATCTCCGCTTGCAAAGACTCAGAAATATCTAAGATTTGGGAGAGGTAATATATTGGATTTCCTAAATGATCTCGAATGATCGACTTATTCAATAATGCCCAAATCAAACGTTTGTCTTTAGTAATATAACGTTTTTTGATTTGAAAACTTTGAATGAAACCTCTATTGAGTTTTTCTAAAAATGTAAGTTCTAATTCTAAATCTTCGGGATGGGTAATATCAGAAATTGATTTTGTTTTTAATTCATTTGCAGAATAACCAAGCCATTGACAAAAAATGGGATTAACCTCAATCACTTCTCCATGAGGATTTGCAATCTCCATTCCGATACTCGAACTACGAAAGGAGGAAGAAAACAAGTCCCGAGACAATTCCGTTGACTGTAAAATATGTGGACTTTGTTCGTTCGGAGTTTCAATGGTTGTATCCAAAACTAGTAGGATGTATTTTTTCCCAGATTCAACAAATTCCTTAGGATACATTCGGAAGGGAAATCCAGCACTATTATTGGGATCAAAACAAATCCGACCAACGATAGATTCTTTTGTTCCAAGGACAGTTTCCAATCGGATTCCTGAATTTGTAAGTATACATTCAGCAGGGAAAGATTGTTCCTTAATCATTCCCATCGACTTCGATGCAACGGGGCTTGGAAAAACGATTCCAATGGAAGGATCCCATACTAAAAATCCATGCAAACCAAATTCCAAAATGATTTCACATAACTCTCGTTTGCCTGCAATAAAAGTAATAGGATTCATTTTAAAGTATTAGTTTCTTTTATATTTATTTTGTAAACCGAACAGAAAATAATCCTCTCAAACTCCCCACTCGATAACCTCGTGCCAAATCTGCTGGATATTCTTTTTGCAGAACGTTTAAAGTTTCTTTTTTGATCTCCAAGTTTGGTTCTCCATGGCACTGAAGGCAAAGGCCTACTGTCGGAATGGGAATGTATACAGTCACAGTATCCTTTGTTGAGATAATCTTTGAAGGATACTCACCTTCCTTCGATTGTTTTGCACCGATTTCCAAAAAAATATTTCTTTCCTCATCCGAAAGAGCATTCGTCGGATTTCTTGGTTTATCTGAAATTCGACGAAGAAGAACTTCATTTTTCATACCTATGGAATTGGTAATTTTTACTGCATTTTGTTTGCAAAAAGGAATGGCTTTCACTGTTCCTCCTGAAGCAAGAGAGGCAGTCAATTTTTCTATGAGATTTGTTTTCGCTTCTTTTGCAATGTTTTTTGCAACCGTTTCATAATTCAACTTTTGGCAGCCAAAAGAAACCAAAAGGAATGATATACAAACTGTATATCCCATTTCTCTCAGGGAAACATTTTCCATAACAACCTCTGCAAGGAATTCTAATCCTTTTTTTTTCTTATGCAACTGGTAAATAGACTCGGAATATGGTCTCACCAGGATGAGACACAAACTGAAGCCGTCCTCCTTGTTTTTCCACAATCTCCTTTGAAATAAAGAGTCCCAAACCAATTCCCTCTCCTTTTTCTTTTGTTGTAAAAAAAGGATGAAAGATACTCTCTTTCCATTGGTTGGAAATTCCTACCCCATTATCAAATACTGAAATTTCGATTTCATTCTTTTCTGTACGTTTGACTTGGACTTTTATTTTTCCACTGGTTTGGTTTGTTGCTTGGATTGCGTTGTAAATTAAATGCGACCATACAAGTTTCATTGCTGGTTCACAAACGAAAGATGTTAACGACTCATCAATTTCAGTAGTAAGTGTCCTACCCGATTCCCAATAGTGACTATAAAGAAATAAGATATCGCGAATCCCATTCCCCACTCTGACAATATCTTGATCATGCTCCAAAAATGGCTGCGAGAATTGTTTAAAAGTAGCCACAACTTTTTCAGTTCGATCTATGGCATTGGAAACAAGGAGATTCGCTTTTTCCATGGTTTTGTATTTCAGCCATAAAAAAACAAATTCCCATTCCTTATTATTTTCAGCAGTCAATCCTTCAAAAGAGCGGTGGTCGAGTCCTAAATCAACACAACGTTCGGCTAAGTAATTTCGATCCTCTTTAGGTAAAAAATGATAGAGGTTCAAAATTAAATCATGATCTTCCCTTTTTTCGATTCGATTACGATACAACCAACGAAACTGTTTTTCTTTTTCTATCCAGATTGGATCTTTCCTACCAAAAAAGAAATTTCTTCTTCTAACAAAAACTCATTCATCGACTTGATTCCTGCTAAAGGATTGTTGATTTCATGAGCAACATTCGCAGCCAAATTTCCTAAAGTAACTAACCGATCATTTTTTAATAGAGAAGTTTCTCGTTGGTTTAGTTCGTCTGCCAGAGTTTGGTTGTTGTTTTCTAATATATCCAAAAGAAAAGAAACTAACTTTACTATACAAATGGTCTTTGCTAATAACAAAATTACTTTCAGAATTTCAATAGAGAGAACAATCCGATCCGGATATTGAGAAGTGAATTGGTATTCGGTCATTACTTCTGCACCATTTGCATGAGCAATCGCAATACCTCCAATATAACCTAAAATCACAATGGCTCCCATAATTCCAGAGAACCTTCGATGCAAAAAAAAACCAATATAGAGTTGGTATAAAAAGAAAATGGAAAAGAAAATCGAACTTTGGATTGGGGTTGCTGTTAACTCTTTTGGATAACTTAAAATAGCGGAATAAAAACCTATTAAGATTACAAAGAAATCCATCACCAAAAAAGGAATCACCAACCCATTTCTTAATTCAGAAATAAAAATTCTTTTGATTTGATAACGACCATAAATAGAGGAACCTAGGAAATAAACAGCGATACCAATAGCGATGAAAAAAGTGGGTTTGCCAAAGGTTAATAAAGAAGCAAGAAAGCCTACCCATCCAATGATCATACGAATCGAAATCAAAATCATCAAACCTTTCGATTTCATTTGCAGCGAAAATTCTTTGAGGAGAGTTGAGGAAGTTACCATAAAAAGGTTTCATCAATAGATCGAAAGATTTTTAAAAATCAACTCAATTCTAGAATAGAGCCGTTTGACAGCACGTACCAATCCGCAAATCTTGACCTTGGTTCCCTCTATGAAACAAACAAAGATTGCAATCATTGGTGCTGGTGGTCTTACCGGCAAAGAACTCACAAAACTCATTGCACACCATCCAGGTTTTGAGTTGGTGCATGTCACTTCAAACCAAGTTGACGGCAAACATATCCGCGATATTTTCCCTGATCTCAGCCATTTGCCAGATTTAAAATTTCAGAAACACGATGCACCGATTCCTAAAGAAGCTGGTATCGTCCTTGCCACCCCCAATGAAGTATCGTTGGAAAAGGCTCCCCAGTTTTTAAAAGATGGACGAAAGGTCATTGATCTTTCAGGAACATTTAGGCTCCACAACCAAAACAAATTTGAAAAGGCATACCAATTCCCCCATACTGAATTTGGGATGATGGACCAAGTTGTATTTGGTCTTCCCGAACTCTTTCGAGAAAAATTAAAAAATGCAAACTTTGTCTCGAACCCAGGTTGTTATGCCACTTCAGCCATATTACCTATTGCCCTACTTGGGAATTTGAGAAAAGAAATCCAAGGTCCAGTCATCGTAGATGCCAAATCAGGTGTCAGTGGTGCGGGTGGAAGGACAGAAGAAATCAAATTTGCATATACTCATGTTTATGAAAACTTTAGGGCCTACAAAATTCTTACGCACCAACATGAACCAGAAATGGAAGAATACGGATTTGTTGGAACAGAAGAAAAGGAAATTCTTTTTACACCTCACTTACTTCCTGTATATCGAGGAATCCTCGCCACCATTTACATTTCCTTTCCCAAAGGAATTGATCCAAAACAGGTAGCTGAAAAATTTCAAATCGCAAGTGAGAAGGAACCATTTGTACGTTTGTATCAAACTCCAGAAGAAGTAGAGATTCGAAAGGTACAAAATACAAACTTTTTGGATCTAGGATTTCGCATCAAAGGAAACACACTCGTGATTGTGTCTGCCTTGGACAACCTAGTCAAAGGTGCCGCAGGACAAGCTTTACAGAATTTGAATTTGATGTATGGATATCCTGAAACGGAAGGACTTGTTACCCTTTAACCCCAACCAAACGCTAGTTACAGGGGCTTTCGAAGGAGAAGTAGGAATCCTTCGTTCCTCTGGGAAATTTCCATATCTAAAAGTAATGGGAATTGGAAACCTAGAAGCCGCCGTCAATTTATCAGAGTATCTCTTTCATAACATACAAATCCAGCAGATCGTATTTTTAGGATCGTGTGGGGCTTATGAATGGAGTGGGATTTCTATAAACTCAGTGGTATCACCTAACCTAGTTTATACGAAAGAACTTTCGCATGCATTGAATTTATCCAAACAAATTCCAGAATCTCCCGATTCTTTTATTCTCCGTTCTGACAAAAACTTCTCAGAAGTAAATTGTAATGCCCCCACAACCATATCGCTTGCGGAACTAAAAAACCCACCGGAAGAATCTTGGAAAAGTTTGGATGTGGAAAACTTGGAACTTTTTGGAATTTCCAAAGTGGCGGCAAAGTTTTCTATACCCGTCACTGCCTATTTCGCCGTAACCAACCTTGTTGGTCCCAATGGATCTGTAGACTGGGCCAAAAATTGGAAAAATTTATCCCATGACCTGCAAAACCAATTTTTACAGCAATTTTCTACCTAACTCAATCGGTAAGTCAAAGATTAAAAAAACTTACTAATCATTTAAAGCGGAGACTACACTCTCTTCACTTAACACTCGCTTGTTCCATTTCTCTACCTGAGGTGGAAGTTTAATCTCCATCAGTTCGATTTGATTGAGAAACGGTGCATATAGAATTTCCAGAAATCCAAATTGATTTTGATGCAAGTAGTTGTTTGATTCTAAAATCCCTTCTAAAATATCCAAATGCCTTCCTATCCGTTTCATAGAATCCTTCATTCGGTTTTTATCCCATTTTTCTTCCGGAACAAACTTCTTGGCAAAATAAAGAACACTCCCAGGAAAACAAAACTCTGATTCACATCGGTTGATGGCTTGGTTCAGAAGGGCTCTTGATTGAATCTCTTTAGAAAAAAATGGAGGATCAAAAGAATGTTTTTCTTCCAGATAACGAATGATAGCCGATGATTCCGCCAAATAAAATCCTTCGTCATGCAAAACAGGAACTTTTCCATAGGGATTAATTTGGATGAAAGGTTTTTTTCTATTTTCAAGTTTTTCTAAAGCAACTGGTATGGTTTCATAAGGAAGATTTCTAAATAACAAATAAATGTGAACTCGTTTGCTATAAGGCGAACGAGGATTAGAATACAATTGGTACATGCATAGTCTCCTAAGTATATAGAATCATCAGTTTATTTAAAAAATTAATAAGGAAACCATAGGATTCCTTCTCGTTTCAACTTTTCAATCGCATATCGGTCTGTCATACCAGCAATATAATCACAAATGATTCGCATCCGTCCTTCTTCTTCCTCTCGGTTTCGATAGGACTCAGGAATCGATTCAGGATGGGACTCAAAATGTTTGAAGAGTAAAAAAATGGTTTCTTTTCCCCTTTCACTCATCCGGGAAACTTCTGGATGACGGTAAAGTTTTCCAAACAAAAAGGATTTAAGTTCTTTAAATTCTAAGTAGAATTCCTCAGTAAATTGTACGAGTTTCTTTTGACTATGAAAGGCTTTAGAAACATCCTCTCTCGAATGAATGGAATATTGTTGTAACCTATTTTCGATACTATCTATCAAATCAGAAACCATAAGATTGAGAAGCACCCTCCCTGCCGAACGAGAAATGGAATCTTTGTCTGATGGGATATTTTTGGGAAGTGAATCCTCGATTCGTTTCCAAATTTTAAGTTCTTTTACATCAAAAAGTTTGAATAGTCCACTTTCCAATCCATCTTCCAAATCATGAGCACTATAAGTTATTTCATCCGAACTATCCACAACCATTGCTTCCAACGATGGTCCCATATCTCGTCTGACATCTAACAATTCAGAAGTTTCATAGTCCCCACCGTGTTTCATAATTCCAAGTAATGTTTCGCCACAAAGGTTAAGGCCGGGAAACTCTGGATACCTACGTTCCAATTTTTGAACTACACGTAACGATTGTTTGTTGTGCTCGAACCCACCTTTCCCCCGCATAAGCTCCGATAATGCCTCTTGACCGGCATGTCCAAATGGAGAATGCCCCAAGTCATGGGCAAGAGCGATCGTTTCGCTTAAGTCTTCATTGAGTCCAAGAACTTTCGAAATGGTTTTAGAAATTCCAGCTACTTCTAGAGTATGAGTGAGTCGATTGCGAAAATGATCCCCTTCCGAATAAACAAAAACTTGAGTTTTGTATTCCAAACGTTTGAAGGCATGGGAATGAATGATACGATCGCGGTCTCTTTGGAAGGGAAGACGGTATGGATGTTCTGGTTCAGGATACTCCCTTTCACCCGGTTTTTTACTGCCAACAGCATAAGGGGCAAGGATTTTTTCTTCTTCCTCTAGGAGTTCATTTCTCCCTTTCTTCATAAATCTCTTTCCTTTTTGAACGAAACCATAAAATCAGTATAAATCCCTCATGGACTTTCTACAAACTCTAGTTTCCATTTTTATGCAATACGGTTATTTTGCCGTTTTTGGAATTCTGATCCTTTGTGGATTTGGTCTTCCGGTTCCCGAAGACATTTCCCTCACCGCTGGAGGCGTTATCTCTGGCCTCGGTTATGCCAATGTTCATATCATGTTTCTTGTAGGAATGGCCGGTGTTTTACTGGGAGACAGCTTTGTATTCTGGCTCGGAAGTTACTACGGTGAAAAAGCACTCACCCTCCCGGTCCTAAGAACTGTCCTCCATCCAGAACGATTCGATAAAGTTCGTGAACAATTTAAAAAATATGGTCGTTGGGTGGTTTTCTTTGGGCGTTTTATGCCTGGTCTCAGGATGCCTATTTTTTTCACTGCAGGCACTTCCAAACAAATTAGTTTCATTCGATTCGTACTGACTGACGGGTTTGCTGCCCTCATTTCTGTTCCCATTTGGGTATATCTCGGTTATTACGGGGCACATAATTTTGATGAACTGATGGGTTGGGTGCGAAATGGACAAACCATCATCCTAGCCCTTGTGGCTTTAGCGATAGCCGTTGTGGTTTTCTATTGGTGGCGGAGGAAACACCGCGAAGCTCGAGGGCAAAAATGAACATTGCTCTTTTTTTCCCTAGGCAATTTTCTCTACTCTTGGTCCTTGTGTTAGCTCTCGGATGCACCAATTACTCTACAACTGCATCCGTCCAAGCACCACCCACTCTCATTTCCATTACAAACAATGGAAATTCCAACTTTACCGTCAAAGTTAGGGCCCAAAACCCGGAATTTATCTTCCAAGGGTACCGACTTTACTCGGGAACTACGGAAAATTTAGCCCAAAATCCCACTGACCTGAATATCGGGGCGTCTTGTTTTTTGGCCCAGGCAACGGTGGTCCAACCGATCGAATACACTTTCGAAATCGATGAGTCCACAAACCCGAATACCACAGGAGTCTCTTGCCGGATTTTTGCCACCCTCACTCCAGGAACCTACATTGCCATGAGGACACTGGGCCTTGCTGTAAACCTACAGAATAGCACGAGTTCGTTTAAGGTTTCGATGTCTTCCAACGCTCTTATTGTCCCTTAAAATAAAACTTTCTTGCATTTAAGTCAAATGCGTGTATTTTTTTCCGGAATCATGGGATTTCTTTGTGCTTTTTTTAGAATTCATCTAAAAATTTGCCCCAAAGTCAGAACATGAGGATACAAATAGAAAGGAACTTATAGTTCCAAATATCTTTTGGAGGATGATACAAAATGTACCAAACGAAACATTGGTCAAAAATCGCAATGGCAGCTCTCGTGCTCGTTTCCGTGGTTGCCTGTGGAAAATCAAGACAAGTGAAAATCTCGGCTTCGGACGTAGAACGAGCCACAACCCCAGCAAAACTTCCTGCTGATTTAGAAAAACTGTGGAAGAACAGACAAAACGAACAAGACCTAAGACTTGCACTTGTTGGTTTAGAAAAATTTGCGATTGAGAATCCTCAATATGCAGATGTGAAAGTTTTACTCTGTCGCGGAAATTATCTATTAAGTGACGGACACCTTTGGTTAAAACTTACAGGTGATGCAGATGCAGACGAAAAAGTAAAAGAAGAATCCATCCAATTTTATGATGCAGCTGTGACTTGGTGTGAAGCTGCCCTTGCCATGAACTCTAAATTTAGAGACAAAGTAGTCAAAGACAAACTAGAGATTGAAAAAGCTTTGGATGTTCTTGGACCTCAGGACATCGATGCTCTCTATTGGAGATATGCATCTCTTGCTAAATGGTCACGTTTAGTTGGTTTCACAACACTACTTTCCAATCGTTCTAAATTCTCTGCCATGATCAATCGTGCCAAAGAAATCGAAAAAACTATGGGTAAAGAATACTTCTACTCTGCAACTCTTCGATATGACGCTGCAAGTAACGCCCTCTCTCCTACGGGAGACAAAAAACTAGCGGACAAATTGTTCGAAGAAGCAATTGCAAAACACCCTAACTACTTTGCAGTTCGAGTATTGTATGCAGAAAGTCGCTTAAAAGGAAATGAAGACAAATTCAAAAAACAATTAGAATTTGTACTGAAAGGCAAACCAGCATCTCTACCTGAAATCGAAGCAGACCAAATCGTAGAACAACGTAAAGCAAAGAAATTACTCGACGAACTATAGTCATTTTACTAGGAGAACTAGATGTTTTTAAGACAATTAAAGTATTTAGTTTGTGTAAGTTTCACCCTCACCTTCAGTGGGGGTTTATTTGCTCAAACAACCGTTAAGTTGGCAACAGTAGCACCAGAAGGATCTCCATGGGCGAACGAACTTGCCAAAATCAAAAAGAAAATTGAATCAGAATCCCAAGGGCAAATTAAGTTTAAAATTTATCCCGGTGGACAAATGGGTGGAGAAAACGAAATCCTCCAACAAGTCATTCGTGGAAAACTGCAAGGAGCTGGTCTCACAGCAGGTGCTCTTGCCAATACAGTTAAAGAATTAAACGTTTTAGAAATTCCTTACCTTTTTAGTTCTTATGCGCAAGCAGACTGTGTCCTTGATGATCACTTACAAGAAGACTTCCGTAAGTTATTTGAAGCAAAAGGTCTAATCTTTGTTACTTGGGCAGAAAATGGATACCGTTCCATCGGAACAAAATCTGCACCTGTAAAAACACCGGAAGACTTAAAAGGTGTTAAGATCAGAATCCAAGAATCTCCAGTCCACATTGCTTATTGGAAACAATTAGGTGTGAGCGGAATTCCGATTGCGATCCCAGAAGTTCTTCCTTCCTTACAAACAGGTGTGGTAGAAGGTTTTGATAACACTCCTCTCTTCACTTTGGCAGCAGAGTGGCAAACAGCGATCAAATATTTTACTTTGACACGCCATATCTACCAACCAGCTGCCATTCTTTATTCCAAAAAGTTTTGGGACACACTAAACGACGAACAAAAGAAAACACTTATGGGTGAAGGAAACAAACTTGCTCCCGGTGCTAGACAAGCAGTTCGTTCGATTGAAAAGAACATGATTGCGACTTTAAAGAAAGCAGATGTAGTCGTCTATGAACCAACAAATGCTGATTTAGCAGGCTTTAAAGCTGCTGCAAATGCAGTTTCAGGACAAGTCATTGGTAAAATTGGTGGTCAATCGAAACAAATTTTCGACAAAATCCAAAAAGCCAAAGCAGCTTGCGGCGGATAGGTTAAGGAAGGATATAGATACATGAAATTCGTCGAACGAATTCTAAACACTTTGAGTTTCGGCGAGAAATGGGCGGGGGGAATTTGTTTCCTTCTGCTCACTCTTCTCATGATTGCTGACGTTTCCAAACGAGAGGTAATCGATAAAGTTTTCAGTTGGATTATGGAAGTTACAGAAGCCTATCCGAATACCGGTTTTGCTGGTTTTGTCGGAGATTGGAGTGTTTACATTGCCGAATCCATTCACGGAGGAACCTCTGGATTTTTAGAATGGCTTGGCCTTGGTGGAATCATTTGGGCACAAAAACTTTCCCTTTATTTTATGTTATGGGGAGGACTATTTGGTTCAGCACTTGCCAGTGCGAAGGGATCTCATCTCCGTCCAGAAATTGCTGACAAAGTATTACCAAAATCATTGTTACCTTACATCAAAATTGTAGAGCAGTGGGTGATTTCTTTATTCTTTTTATTCCTTGCCTACCTATCTGTCATTTATGTTCTAGAAAGTATCAGTTTAGATGAAGTGAATCCCGTAACGGAAATTCACTTATGGAAAGTACAAATCATTTTTCCTTACATCTTTCTCTCTATGGGTTTTAGACATTTGTGTTATGGAATTTTTCCGGCACTCATTCCTTCCGATATCAATGAAGCAACAGAAGCATTGGAACTTGCGGAAGCGGAACTTTTTGAACCAAACTCACGGGGGAATCGCTAATGGGTTCTTGGGGAATACTCCTACTCTTACTCGCTTTAATTTTACTCAGACAACCACTCATCGTACTTATGGGTGCTATCACTGTGTATTGTTATTATTTTTTACCAGATCCGCCTCTTGAGTCCTTCCACGAACTCAACAGTATCATAGGGGATTTGTTTTTTGCTGGTGATAAGGAAATCCTACTTGCGATTCCTCTATTCATCATCGCAGGGAACTTAATGACCCATGGAAGTATTGCAAGGCGACTCATTCGGATCGCCCAAGCAATGACGGCTCCGATTCCTGCGGGCCTAGCCATTGCTGGGGTATTTTCCTGCGGAATTTTTGCTGCTATCTCTGGATCTTCACCGGTGACTCTCATCGCCATCGGTGGACTGATGTATCCTTCCTTAACTAAGGCAGGTTACCCAACGCAGTTTTCTATGGGACTACTTGCTTCTGGGGGAACTCTCGGGATCATCATCCCTCCGAGTATCCCTATGATCGTGTATGCGATTATGGTGGGTGTTTCCGTTACCGATCTTTTTATTGCAGGAATTGGACCTGGGATACTTCTCATGAGCCTTCTTATGATCTACTCTGTGTTACGCGCAGGAAAAGTCGGTCGTGGAAAGTGGGACTGGCAAGAAATCCGTATCGCATGGAAAGAAGGTGTATTAGCTCTTCTTATGCCAGTTGTTATCCTTGGTGGAATTTACTCTGGATTTTTTACAGCCACAGAATCGGCAGCGATTGCAGTATTTTATGCCATCCTCGTCGAAGTGTTCATCCACAAAGAACTTAGTTTTCCTAAGATCCCGAAGATCATGGCAGAAAGTGCAGAGATGCTTGGGATTCTTTTCCTTATCCTAATCCTTGCAGTCAGTCTGAATAAGTTCATGATCGAAAACGAAATTCCACAGAATTTAGTAGCGACAATGTCTGGACTCATTTCAAGCCCTGTTACCTTCCTCATTGGTGTAAACATATTGTTACTCATTGTGGGAATGTTTATGGATATCATGAGTGCGATCCTTGTATTGGCACCACTACTTGCACCAATGGCAGTGAACTACGGAATCAACCCAGTTCATTTTGGAATCATTATGATTGTGAATTTGGAAATTGGATATTTGACTCCTCCAGTCGGTGTGAACCTATTTGTGGCTTCTGGTATCTTCAAACAACCGTTAGGTAAGGTCATCCAATCGGTAGCTCCGATTGTTGGACTATTCTTAATTGGACTAATTCTTATCAGTTGGATTCCTGATATTTCCCTTGGTCTTTTGGGTAGCGATGCAGTGGCACCTACTCCTTAGATTATGATTTTTGGGAGCTTTTGGTTCGAATTTTTAAATCGTTAAAAGTTTTATGGACCAAAAAAATCTTTGTAAAAAGCCGGGGCAATCCTCCGGCTTTTTTTTAACTCCACCAAACTCGCAGTCGTTCCAAAGAATCTTTGGCATCTTTTGCCCAAATGCTTGTAGAATGTTTTTTTAAAATCTCCGCATAAACTAAAAGCACGGGTTCTAAATCCTTTCGTAACTGGACAAGTTCCTTGTTTAGGTTATCCGAAAGTTCAATGGGATGGAGATTTCTTTTTTCATAATACCTTAAAATGGCTTCCGTTTCTTTTTCCTTCGCCAATTTGTATTCATGAAAAATGGGATCCTTGGAAGGTTTGTGAGTACGTATCTTTGCATCCAGTGGAGCCTCTTCAACCGCAATTTCTCTGTTCGAATATTCATCTTCGGGATGGATGAGAAGGTAGTCTTTTAGTGACTCATAATGTTTGTTTAGTTCCAAAAACATTACATCACTTGTGAATTCACCAGAATCAGGATGGTATTTTTTGGCAAGTTTGTGATAGGATTCTTTGAGTTCGGATTCTGTAAAACCGAGAGAGAGACCTAAAAAATGTAGGGAATCATTTAACAGTAATTTTTTGTCCATGAGAGGCCGGAGGACTGTAGCAAATGAAACTTGAGTCTTCGTTTGATACTGAATTCCCAATATTCTTTTTTACTCTCATTCATTTCGAAAACAAGTAATTCTTGAACTTTCTCTTGGAGATTTCTAGCTTCATCCAACCTTTCAAAGACGGTTTCAGAAATGGCAATTTCCTCTTCCGTATAAACTTCCATTTCTTGCCTTTCCCAAAGTTCCCGGTCCACTTCTTCCAACTTTCGTATTAAGGTTTCATTTTTAAATTCTATCTTTACAGCCGTATCCGCATCTCGGTAAGAAAGTAATTCTTCTTCTCTTTTCAAATTAACGATGAGAGAATCTAAGTATTGGATTTTTTTTTGTAAAAGTTGTTTTGTGGATTGTTTGGATGAAATCATAAATTTGTGAGTAATCAATTATCCAGTAATGGAAATTCCTGTAGGTCGTGTGCCGGGAGGTGTATTTGGATTTGGAGTGTCTTTTTTTTCTAACTCTTCCCAAGAGATTTTTAACTCAATTAGGATTTTAATACACTCTTCAATGATTTCTTTGTCTTTTCGCATGTTGGCTTCCAACAAACGTTTCTTCAAATAAACATATAAGGACAAAAGGTTATTTGCGACTTCTTTCCCCTCTTCCATATTGAGAGAAAGAAGAAGTTCAGTAATGATGTCTTGGGTTTTGATGATATTGTTGTTCACAACATCATACTTTCTGGGAGTCATATTGTCTTTTGCCACACCAAGGAATCGAATGGCTCCGTCAAAGAGCATCACAATTAGTTTGATTTGGCTAACGGTAGATATCTCATTGGCTTTGTATTCATTGTAAGCAGAGGCACCGGTTTTTCTCGCAAGCGACATTTTTTTCTCCTGAGTATTCCCATCGACCAAAAAGGATACTTGCTTAATGACCCAAGTGAATATTCTTAGAATATCACATGGGAAAAATAAAACGTGCCGTTTTTTTGGCCTCAGGAAGAGGATCCAATTTTACCGCTTCTGTCGAGTACATTCGAAAAAAAAAGCTAAAGCTCGACCTGGTTGCCCTTGTGACTGACAACCCGGAGGCCAAAGCCATAAGTGTTGCCAAAACCTTTGGAATACCTACAAAAGTCATTCCTTACGCCACTTATGCACAAAAAACGGACTACCATAAGGATTTACTCCACGAAGTGGAAAACCTAAAACCCGATCTCATTGTGGCATGTGGGTACATGCGAATTCTAAAATCGGAGTTCGTGCGCCGGTTTCAAAACCAAATCATCAATGTCCACCCAAGCCTCCTGCCTGCATTTCCTGGCCTTGATTCCCAAAAGCAGGCACTGGACTATGGTGTGAAGGTGGCAGGTTGTACGGTTCATTTTGTGGAAGAAGGTGTGGACACAGGTCCCATCATTTTGCAAAAAGCGATTGCCATTGCTCCCGAATGGACTGAAAAAGAACTATCCCTTGCAATCCTTGCGGAAGAACATAAAATCCTTCCTCTCGCTATACAACTGTTTTGTGAAGATAAATTAAAAATCAAAGAACGAAAGGTAGAAATCCTAAAATGATCGAAATCAAACGAGCACTCGTATCCGTATCCGACAAAGCCGGAATTACGGAAATCTGTTCCTTCCTCGCCAAAAACGGTGTGGAAATTCTTTCCACTGGTGGAACCTATGATGCCCTCTCCAAAGAAGGAATTCCTGTAAAAAAAGTAGATGAGTTTACTGGTTTTCCTGAAATCCTCCATGGCCGAGTGAAAACCCTCCACCCGAAAATTCACGGAGGACTTCTCGGTGATACGACAAACCCCGACCATGTCAAACAAATGGAAAGTAATGGAATTGTTCCCATCACTCTAGTCATTGTGAACTTGTATCCCTTTGTCAAAACTGTGATGAAACCGGATGTAACCTTGGAAGATGCAATCGAAAATATTGATATCGGTGGACCATCTATGCTTCGTTCGGCGGCAAAAAACCATAAAAACGTTGTGGTGCTCACTGATCCAAAAGATTACGAATCCTTCCAAACAGAGTTTACGACAAACAAAGGAAAGGTTTCTCGCGAAACTGCATTTCAATATGCTGCCAAAGTTTTTTCTGAAACCGCATCATACGACTCAGCGATATCTACATTTTTTAATAAAAAACTAGATATAAAATACCCTGATAAAATTACCTTAGCCTTTAACAAAAAACAAAAACTTCGTTACGGTGAAAACCCGCACCAAGATGCAGCCTTCTACGAACCACTCTTCATCAAATCACAGTTTGAAGCCTTGCAAGGAAAAGAACTCTCTTTCAACAATATGTTGGATTTTGATGCGGCCTTTCATGTAGCAAGCCTACTTCCAAAAAATGCAGTCTCCATTGTAAAACATTTAAACCCTTGTGGGATTGCCTTTGGGGAAACGGTTCTCGAATCCTTTGAGCTAGCGAGAAAAACAGATCCTATTTCTGCATTTGGTGGAATCATAGGAATCCATGGTCGCGTGGAAAAAGAATCTGCTGAAGAAATTACAAAGAACTTTGTGGAAGGTGTGATTGCCGAAAGTTTTTCAGACGAGGCATTAGAGATTTTTTCAAAAAAACCTAACATCCGTTTAATTCCCATTGCTAAGTTTGACGAAGCATTGGACGAATTAGATTTACGTTCCCTCCACCACGGCCTTCTCATTCAAAATCGCGATTATGATTTGATCACTAAAGACAAACTAAAAATTGTTTCAAAAAAACAACCCACAGCAGATGATTTAGAAGGTTTGATGTTTGCTTGGAACTGTGTGAAGTTTATCAAATCGAATGCGATTGTTTATACGGATCAAAACTCCACTTTGGGAATTGGAGCCGGACAAATGTCTCGTGTGGACTCTGTAGAACTTGGGGCAATGAAAGCCCAAAAAGTGGGACTTTCGGTTGTTGGTTCCTATGTAGGTAGTGATGCTTTTTTTCCTTTCCGCGATGGAATCGATGCCATTGCCAAAGTTGGTGCGAAAGCAATCATACAACCAGGCGGGTCCATTCGCGATGAAGAAGTGATCCAAGCAGCTGATGAACATGGTCTAATCATGGTCTTTACTGGAATGAGGCATTTCCGTCACTAATGGAATTTTTTCTTTTCCTCCTATTTCTCGCCTTCTTTTGTTTGGTGACAGCTGTCATTGTTTATTACGTAAAGATTCTTTTCTTTTCGGCCAAAACAAATTACAGAAGAGAAGAACTAACAGACATTCGCGGGGATGTGTTTCGCATTTGTCTGGATGTTTTTGAATCAGGGGGAAATTTAGTTTATGGGGCACTCGCTTTTTTCTGTAGTGCCCTCTTAGTCTGGCTTTGGTCCTTACTTGGATCCTTACTCGGGGAAAAAGGACCTGGGCCATTTGAACATATCTTCCATATGCCGATTTTCTTTTTGGCTGTTTTCTTTTCCTTTCCCTTCCTAAAAGACGCCTACCGAGGAGAAAAGTATTTAGCCCTTGCTAAGCCGGTTCTTTCCGGCCTTGCCCTTGGTAATTTGTCTGCAGGGGCAGTCCACTACGGCCTTGACCGAGACCTATACTTTTTGTTTTACTTACTCCTCCTCCTTTTACAAATTCCTGTTCTCGTTTTTCTCTGGAACCGGGAGCCTATTTTCGGGGTAAGTTTTGAAGAGCCAGAAAATTTTGCTTATGAAGAAGATTGGGGTGCTCCCACCTCAACTGGTTCTTCCCCAGAGAACTTTGCCGATGCAGAAGAAGATGGCCCTTTTACAAATGAATCCGATGAATTTGGACTCGGTGACGACCCCTTCCCGGACGAATTTAAGTAAGAAACCGGTTCTCTTTTTTCCCGGTTCGACCGATAGAAATCATATGAAGAAATACCTACTTTTCCTTCTTTTTTGTTTTCCTGGACTTCTTTTGGCCCAAACGGAAATTTCCAATAGTTTGGATGGATTTGCAGAAGCCTCTTGGGGAATGACCTTTGAATCCATTCGCGAGAAATTTTTGTCTATGGCTACCAATCCGGAATCAAAGGAAAAGATCGAACTTTTAAATGAGAAAAAGGACGAAAGCCTTCTCATCAAACGCAATGGTATTTTCTATCTTTATCGCTTTTATAAAACTCCAGAACTATTGAAAGAAGTGCGAACGAAACAAGGATCTCAAGAAGCAGATCCTTCGATCGATGGAAAAACAGAATTCCGTGAAAATGGAATCCTCTTTTCCGTCGGTGTCACTTTCAATTTAGTCCCCACAGAAAAAATCAAAGAGAAGATGGAAAAAAAATATGGCAAACCGAGAAAGGAAGCCATCGGTGATGATAAAGTTTCCGGAGCTGCGATTTGGGAACTTGTAGAAAGAAGAGAGAACCCTCCTCGAGGCGGTTTTGCCGTTGTTTGGAGAGAAGGTTACAAAAAGGCAGCTTACACTCGTCGAATTGATTATTTTTCTGCCAATCTCAAAGAGGTGATCGCAAAGGATTATGTCGATTTCTTCAGCGTTCAAGAAACAAAAACCTTGCGGGATTTAATCCCGTAGTTACCCTGTCTCGTGAGGCTTGGCAAACCAATTGCCAAGCAGACGAGGCAAAATGAATTTATTTTTAGACACAGCCAACATTGACGAAATTAAAAAAGTCCATGAACTTGGTCTCCTAGATGGGATCACCACGAACCCATCCATCATCGCAAAATCCGGCCGTAAGTTCACGGAAGTCATCAAAGAAATTTGTAGTTTTGTAAAAGGACCAGTAAGTGCGGAAGTTCTTGCAACGGATGCCCCTACAATGATCAAAGAAGGTATAGAACTTTCTAAAATTGCAGAAAACGTTGTCGTAAAAGTTCCACTCATTCCAGAAGGAATCAAAGCGGTGAAAGCTTTTTCGGAACAAGGGATCCAAACCAACGTCACACTTTGTTTTACTGCCAACCAAGCCCTACTTGCTGCCAAAGCAGGTGCTAGTTTCATTTCTCCTTTTGTGGGTCGATTGGATGATATTGGTTATGATGGATTGGAACTTATCTCTGAGATCCGAGACATTTATGACAATTACGGAATTGAAACGCAAATCCTTGCGGCATCCGTTCGTCACCCCATCCACTTTAAAGAAGTGGCTCTTCGTGGTGCTGATTGTGTCACTCTTCCTTATTCTGTATTTGAAATGCTTTTCAAACACCCACTCACTGACAGTGGGCTTGCAAAATTTGTAGAAGATTCTAAAAAACTAAACTGGTAAAAATCTAAAACCACACCACCGGATACTTTCGGTGGTGGACCAAATTATTCACAACTAGTGCGTTTACAAGGAGAATCAAAACTCCAATGAGCACTGGAAATAAGATAAAATCCACTCCCACTCCTCCAAGCACTCCGATCATTGCTGTGGCTCCCCCTGGTGGATGTAAAGTGTGAGTCCAATACATAACAAAAATCGAAAGCCCTACAGAAAACCCAATGGTGAAAAAGTTTGTTCCCAGTGTGGCGACAAGGATGACGGCAATTGTGGCAGAAATCAAGTGCCCTCCAATTAAATTCCGAGGTTGCGAAAGGGGAGCATCGGGAACTGCAAATAAAAGAACTGCCGTTGCGCCAAACGATCCAATCAGAAGCGAATGGCCAGATAAATTTGTGATGGCAAGAATCGACCAAATGGATACTGTACTACTGATCAAACTCCAGATGGCAAACCGAAGGGAACGTTTGTTCCGTTTTACGGTAAGAGGTGCTTTGATTTTATTCG
This sequence comes from Leptospira terpstrae serovar Hualin str. LT 11-33 = ATCC 700639, assembly GCF_000332495.1. Taxonomy (NCBI): domain Bacteria; kingdom Pseudomonadati; phylum Spirochaetota; class Leptospiria; order Leptospirales; family Leptospiraceae; genus Leptospira; species Leptospira terpstrae. The sequence continues at coordinate 749,945 of NZ_AOGW02000010.1, forward strand.
GTAAACTTTTGAATCTACTTTTCAGCGTAGTTCACCCAAATTTCTTTCATCTGGTCGATAAAACAAAATGCAGATTGGTGAGAAGCATCATTAAATAAATCGCAAGTTCCTGGTTTGTTCCAGTTCAATGGGTAAGCACCATAGGAATTGGCAAGAGTCTCCATAGGTTCCCACCAAACTTCTTTTATACGAAACTTTTCATAATACTTATAATAATCACCATATACTTTGGGCCAAAGGACAAGGGTTTTGATTTGATTCTTCCTCGTAAGTTCTAAAAATGCTTCTACATAGGGTTTCTGAGACTCACCCACAGTATAAGAACTCATATACAAACTTCCAATACGTAGGGTATCTTTTTTGATTTTTTCGATAGGATTGGACTGCACTCCATAAATCAAATATTCACCCTTTGAATAATTGATGAGTTGGAACTCCTGGTTATACCGAGACTTATATTCTCTGAGTTTTCCTTGTTTGAGCCGAGAACTAAAAAGGGAAAGATTTAATTCTACACTACGAATGACAAAAAGTTTATCCAAGAAAAAGGTCCATTTTTCTTTTAGAGGAATGTCTTTCCAAACAATGTCCAAACAATCTTTATCACATCCCATTCGTAAAAATGGTGAAAGAATAAAACCTTTATTATCATCGAACGCTTCTGGACTTAATGAAAGAATCACAAACTCGGGTTTGACTCCTGAGTCCAATAAGTCTTTAAGTTGTATATAGGAATTCATTGGAATTCCTTGCGGACTACTGAAATTATAAAGAGTCCAAGCTTTGTTGTAAGGTTCTGGGATTCCTAATTCAGAAAATGGATAAGATCGAGAATCCCCAAAAACGAGTGCGAGTTTTTTCTCCTGACTATCTTTATCAGACAAAAGTCGTTTCGCTAAAACCTTTCTCTGAAAATAAAATACAGAATTGCCTGCCTGCAGAAATTCATCATGAAAGACAGGCAAAAGAAAAATTTTATCTACCAAAAAGATAAATAAGAAAAGGACAACTGGATAAAATAAAAACGGTTTTGATTTCAAAAAAACAAATCCCCTAACCTCACCATTTTAAGAGAGGATTGGATTCTTCAACCAAATTAAGGAGCCGGTTTTCCGAGAACCTGTTCTTCCGTCACCACTTTGTATTTTCCTTCTTCCAATACAAAGTCTCTTAAATCCAACTTTCCAATCCGTATCCGATAGAGATCAAGGACCACCATTTCCTTTGCCTTACACATTCTACGGATTTGTCGTTTTTTTCCCTCTTTTAAGATGATACTGAGATAACTAGTAAAACCTGGAGGGGTTTTTTCAGTTACTACATTGGCTGGTTTTACGGCAAGAGCACGGAGAGTTTCCCCTCCTTCCCTTACACCTAACATAAATTCATCGGCAATTGGTTTCCATGCCACAGGTTGTTTCAAACTAATGATATATTCTTTATCAATTTTGTTGCGTGGGTGTGTGACTTTTTGGATAAAGTCTCCATCGATGGACAAAAGCAATAGACCCCTTGAATCTAAGTCCAATCGTCCAGCATAGTTGTATTTTTGAAAGGCTTCCGGTAAAAGTGAGAAGATAGTGTTCTCATGAAACTTGTCTTCGTGAGAAGTTAAGTATCCAGGAGGTTTGTTAAAGGCGATAATTTTCGGCCGTTTCAAAGACTCCTCTTCCATCTGGACAGATTTTCCATCGAAGCTGATGGAATCAGTCTCTGCGATTTGAAAGGAAAGGTCTGTGATGGTACTGCCGTTGACTTTGATTCGGCCTGCGAGGACCAATTCTTCTACTTTCCGACGGGAACCGAGACCTAATTTGGCTAGAAATGCGTTGATCCTCATGATTTTCCATTTTACAAAGTGGCCTCATTTCAAAAAGTCTAAAGAAGGTATGAATCCATTAAAAAAGAAACCTCGCTCACGTAATATCAGCCCCAAGGTGACACACCCCGAGTGGATGAAAGTTCGAGTGAGTTTTCCGACAGAGGGAGATGCCCTAAGTCAGGTGCGTAGAGAGGTAGAATCCAAACAACTTCATACGGTTTGTGAATCTGCCAGTTGCCCGAACCTCAACCATTGTTGGAATCGGCGCACCGCTACCTATATGCTCTCCGGTGATATCTGTACAAGACGATGCCAATATTGTGATGTGGCCTTTGGAAAACCAAAACCTCTCGATTTAGAAGAACCTGAGCGCGTGGCAAGATCAGTTGCTGCCTTAGAACTACGCCATGTAGTTCTTACTGCTGTCAACCGAGACGATTTGAAAGATGGAGGTGCAGGTCACTTTGCCGAAACCATAACCAAAATCAAATCCTACCGTCCCGAATGTTCGATTGAAGTCCTAATCCCTGACTTTAAAGCCAAAGAAGATTCCTTACAAATCCTTTACGCTTCAAAACCCAATATCATCAACCACAACATTGAAACCGTCGAACGATTGTTTCCGACGATCACTCCTCAAAAGAACTACAAACGTTCGTTAGAAGTTCTTTCCCATATTGCAAAACATGGATTTCTCACTAAAAGTGGGCTCATCCTTGGACTTGGGGAAAAGGAAGAAGATGTAAAACAATGTCTTGAGGATTTATTTACAAGTGGGGTTCGGATGCTGACCATTGGCCAATACCTACAACCTGGTCCGACCCACTACCCTGTCCAAGAGTTTATCAAACCAGAAACATTCCAATTTTGGAAGGAGTATGCCTACAAAACGGGATTCAAAACCGTTGCTTCCGGTCCACTGGTTCGTTCCTCTTACCATGCTGATGAATATTTTTCAGACGAAGCCACTGATTAGTCCGAAAGATAAAGTATGGACCAAGAACAATTGGAGGCATTCCAAGAAGAACTTGCTAAAACATTCTTTTTCTCAATTCTAAAGGATTTGAGTGAAATTGGAGAAACCTTAAACGACTTCGAAGTGAAGGTCCTCATCCAAAAGGCTTTAGCCCATTCGCCCGATTTACAAGTGGAATGGGGAGATATGGATCGTTTTGGAAATAGTACCTTACTTGTAAAATACCAATCCAATCTACTTTTGATTGAAGCAAGTCCACTCATCAGTGCCATACGAATCCTATGGAACGAATATAAATCCAAAGAAGTTTGAACTTCGCACACCAACAAAAAACATAAAACCAATCCGCCAACACAAATCGCTTGAATTCATCGAATGAATTTCGTTGGAACTACTGAATAGAATTACAGTACATAAAAAAAGCCCGAAAGATTTCTCTTTCAGGCTTCTTTTCTACTTAAGGGTTGGTTTATTTAGAATTTAGATTTCTGTTGAAGGTCGTAAATGACTTCTTCTACATTATCCATATCAATTCTCTTAACACCATTTTCAGTGTGAACAATCAACTGTCCGTTTTCTTGGTTGATGATCGCTCCAATCACTGTTTTACCATCTACTAATACGATTTTTTCAATTCTTTCGTAGTAGTTTACGATGTCTTTTTTAGACTTAAATTCTTTAGGTTGGTTAGCCAAAGAGTCTTCGAATTTTTTCTTCTCTTCTTCTTGGCGTTTTGCAACGTCTTGTTCAATCACATGTCTCTTAGCATCGATCTCTTGTTTTTTCAACTCATCTAACTTTTCAGTTTGAGCAGATTCGCTAAGTCTAGTGATCTCTTGTGCAGTTTGTTTATCAACTGTCACGATAGTTTTGATTTCTTGCTCTTCGTTTTTAGTAAGTTTTGCACTTTCAACAACGAGTTTTTCTTTTTCAGAAGTTTTGAATGCTTTTGACAAATCCAAAGATTTGATATCAGCAGACTTCGCAAGGTCAGCAGATTTTGCTGATTGTGTAGATGCTTGGTCTTTTTCTAAGATGACTTCTGCTTTCGCAAGAGAGGCTTGTAGTTTTTGTAAGTCAGCATTTCCAGAAATTTCTTCTGAAGAAAGTTTTTCTAAAGCAGGAACGCGTGGAGCAAATGCAACCGCACCTTCAACTACTTTTACTTTCGCAGGTTTTCCTTCAGCAGCTTCTACGATAAAAGACGTTCCTCGCACACCCGCAATCGCAGTCGGTGTTACGACAGTAAAGTTGTCTTCTTTCTTAGCTTTGTTGACCTTCGCGAAAACTTTTCCAGAAACTAGAGCAATTTGAGTGTCTGTAGTTCCAGAATTGTCTTGGGAAAGTTTTGCAAAGTCAATCGCGGACTTAGGAGAGATACGAATGCTCGATCCATCCGCAAATTGGATGTCTACTTTTCCATTGTCGCCTGTGACTACGTTATCCCCGGATTTCAGAAGGGCACCAAGCTGTGCTTTTTCTTCTGTTTGGTCTGCGTGTTGGATTTTTGAATCTCCTACCGCAAATACGACTACCGCAGATAAATCTGCTGGTTTTTTTGGTGCTTCGGACACTTCTGCGTCTGGTTTCTTACAAACTGTAAGACCAGTAAAAAGAAGCGCTAGGCCCATTATGGTTAGTTTCGATGCTTTCATATCGTCCTGTCCCTTAGTGAAATTCAACTTTCGTTACTCTCTAATCAACAAACTGGGGCATAAGAAATTCCCAGCTTTTTTGTATTTTTTTCTAGAATGAAAAAAAATTCATTAGTTCGGAAAAAAAATAATTTAGTGACCGGATTTGTAAACGAATATTCAGTATTTTTCCCTGAAACTAGCTATTTTCAAGGGAAAAGAAGGGTTTTTTCGGGAAAATCGCTTTGTCTAAGATCAAGGAAGAAAAAAACTCCCATTATGGCTGAAACCTCCACACTGAACCAAAGACCTGCCTCCTCCATTAAGCTCCTGGAAGAAATGGAGAGGATGTACAAAGACCTACCTATGGAAGCCATTGTCAAACAGGACATCCTAAGACAGGGCATTCATTTTTTACCGGAATCCTTTTTAGTCAAAGATCCTTACAAATCCAAAGATTATTTTATCTTTTCCTTTGACCATATCCCACTTGCTGACCTAAAAGACGGTGCTGACACCAAAGCACCCGAAGAAATTAAAATCTCCGGTGGCCACTTTGGTCTTTTAAAGACGGTGATCTCCACAAGAAACAATCCCAACTCACCATATAAAATGAAGATAAAGGAAGGGATCCCTACTTTGTTTTTAGAGGAAACTGAGATTGGAAGTGCAGAATACCCACCGGTACCGTCTTGGTACAGACATAAAACCAAATCTGGAAAATTACCTGGCGAGGTGGCACCAGTCATTGAATGGGGATACCTTTTGTATCTGACTGTATTTCGAAACTGCCAATACTTTGGAAAAGACGAAGAATGTGCTTATTGCGATATCAATCATAACTACCGCCAACAAAAAGGTGCCGGCAGACCCTATACGGGGGTAAAAGACGTAGAAGATATTTTAGAAGTTCTTTCTTGGGTGGATGCAGAAGACCAAATCGCAAAAGTGTATACTTTGACCGGCGGATCTGTACTAACCAATTTAAAGAAAAAATCGGAAGTCGATTTTTACCTCCAATACCCAGAAGCCATTGAAGCAAGGTTCCCCAAACGTTGGATGGGAAAACTAGTGGCCCAAGCCTTTGAAAAAGAAGACTGTAAAAAGTTCAAAGATGCGGGAATTCAAATCTATCATCCCAACTATGAAGTTTGGGACAAGGCTCTATTCGAAAAAATCTGTCCAGGTAAGGCCAGTTGGATTGGTTATGAAAATTGGATTCGCCGAGTGGTAGATTCCGCAGAAGTCTTTGGCCCTGAAAATGTAATTCCTAACTTTGTAGGTGGAGTGGAACTTTCTGAACCTTGGGGATTTAAGACGGTAGCCGAAGCCATTTCTTCTACAAAACAAGGTTTAGATTTCTTTATGTCCAAAGGGATAGTACCTAGATTTACCGCATGGTGTCCCGAACCTTATACAACCCTCGGCCAACAAGCAGGCCCTCCACTTGTGTATTTTTGTGAACTCCTGCGTGCATGGAAGGAAACCTTTGAACAGTACGGATTGCCCACACCTCCAGGGTATGGGGAACCGGGTCCAGGAAAGGCAGTATTTTCTGTTTCTGCTTTTATGGATGTGATAGGATATTCTGGACGAAATTAGTCCTTTCCTGTACAAAGAAAAAACTAAAATCCGTTTATGCGAAAACAAATCCTACTGACGGGAGTTTTTTCTCTCCTGTTTTTTACCTTGGCTTGTCAGAACCCTGAACAGGAAGAACCACACCGGTTCCGCCAAGGGGTTTTAGACATCCATGACCTGACATTCAAAGAAAATACCATCATTGACTTAGAAGGGGAATGGGAATTGTATTTTGGGGATTTCCACTACCCTCCCTTTCACGGCGAAAAACTGCTGACGGGATATTTGGCCATTCCTAGTTCTTGGCAAGATGAAGAATTTGGTGGAGAAGAATTACCAAGGACTGGGCATGTCACCTTACGCGCGTTCATTCATATTAGCAAACAAACCATTGGCCAAGAATTAAGAATTTATATACCTGATATTGCCTCTTCCTATCGTTTTTTTGCCAATGGTGTTTTGATTGGTGGGCAAGGAAAACCTGGAATCAATAAATTTGATGATACTCCAAGGATCAAATCCAAATACTATACTCTGATTCCTGACAAAGAAGTGATAGAACTTGTATTTCATATTGCAAACTATGATAACAATTTTGGTGGTTTTTGGGCTATCCCCAGCTTAGGAAACAAAAATGCCTTGGACAGAGAGAAAATGCTCTCTATTGCGAGGGAACTCTTTTTACTAGGAGCACTTGTTCTCATTGGTTTGTATCATTTTGGATTGTATTTTTATAAACGAAAAGAAACTTCCATCTTCTACTTTGCAATCTTTTGTTTTTTACTCGGGATTCGTTTGGCCTTTACCGGTGAAAGGTATATCTTGGAATTATTTCCAGGTTTTCATTGGCCTACAGCCTTTCGTATTGAGTTTGCCTCTTATTATTTTGCAGTTCCTACATTTTTATTATTTATCTATTCGCTTTTCCCAGAAGAATCCAATAAAAAATATGTTCGTTATGTGTTAGTTGCAAGTACCATTTTTGCACTTACACTTTTTTTTCCGATTTCTGTATTTACCATATTATTGTATGGGTTTCAAGCTTTATCATTTTTTACGATTGGATATGTAATTCATATCAACTTAAAGGCGGTTTTCAACAAACGTCCCAATTCAAAATTATTTTTTTTAGGACTTTTGGTATTAGCCTTTTCTGTGGCTTTTGATATTTTACGTCACAGTGTCAATAATCGTGGGATTGGTCTTACCCCTTACGCCCTACTCTGTTTTATTTTTATCCAATCACTCATCCTTTCTAGTCGGATAGCCAATGCATTTTTACGTGCAGAAGAATTAGCGGAAAGTTTAAAAATCAGTAACGAATCTTTGTTAGCCGTGACAGAAAATCTGGAACAAATTGTTTCCGAAAGAACCTACCAATTAAATTCCTCATTGAATCGAATCAAAAAGGATCTCCTTCTTGCAAAAAAAATCCAACAGAAGATCCTTCCAGAAGATGGAATCAAATTCGAACATTTAAAAATCCATTTGTATTTCCAACCACAAGAAGAAGTGGGTGGAGACTTTTATGATATTTTTGAATTGGATGATGGAACGGTTCGTTTTTTTGTCGCTGATGCTACAGGACATGGAATCCAAGCGGCTTTGTATACGATGGCCATTAAATCGGAATATGAAGCCATTAAACGTTTTATCACAAAAACTGATGATTTGATGAATCATCTCAACCAAAAAATTCAAAACAAATTTTCTGGATTAAAAATTGTGTTCTCTGGATTTTTATTAGATATCAATACTAATACAAAGACCATTTACTACTCGTCAGCGGGGCACCCAAACCAAATCTTTCAATCTGCTGATAACCAAACGATTTTAAATCGTACAGGAAATATCATTGGATTAAAAAAAGACCAACCCTACACTCAAAAACAATTCCAAATGGCTAAGGGAGATAGAATTCTTTTATTTACCGATGGAATGTTAGAACAAAAAAACGAATCAAGGGAAGAATTTGGAATGGAAAGAATTCAAAAGATTCTTACGGATTATCAAGGAAAGGAATCAGAAAGAGTTCTTGCGGAACTGGTCATCCAACTTTTCCTCTTCCAAGGGAGAGAAGAACAAGAGGATGACCAAACGATGGTTCTTATCGAATGGGAAAAAACTTCTTAATCGTTTCTAATCAATCTTTATTTTTTTAAAAAGAGATTGTCCACACCGTTCTTTTCAAACTCAGCATCATATTTTTCTGCTTCCTTAGTGACTTTGGTTTCGTAATCTTCTGGGCTTAGTGCTTCTAATTCTTTTGCTGATACTTTTTGCTCTAAATCTCTTTGGGCAAGTTCTGTAGAAAGGTCTGTCCAGAAGATATCGTCGTTATAAGGTTCGATATAGGATTCGAAAACTTCTTGGAAGTATTCTTCCGAAATGGTGAAAAGTCCATTTTCGGAAATGATAGGTCCTTTTTCTCCACCTGAGGAAAGTTTTTTAAGAAGAGACTGGATGAATTCATCCACAGAAGGATCAGTTTCTTCATGTGGGGAATTGCTTACCCATTCGAACACAGCCAGTGCGTTCAAAAGGTGTTTTGTTTCTTGGGGATTAAGATCTAGATTCATGATTACCTACTTTGTTTCCATAGAAGCAAGAATCCTTCGCATAGGCAAATCAAAGAATGACTGTGGACCTGTTTTCCTTATAGTTTTGATACATCTGGTCGACGAGGAGACGAAAAGATGGATCTTCTTTTAGAATTTCCAACTTCTCCTCCAGGCTTAAAATTGAAAATTTAGGATACAAAGCTTTGGTGACTGCAGGCTTCATACCTAGCAAGTAAACATACGAGTAGTATTTGTCAAACAAAAAAATACTAAACGTATGTCACGTATTTATGTCTCGATAAACTTTTGCGATTCGTTTGACACCCACTTCCATTTCTTCTTTTTCAAGGAAACTAAAGTTCATACGAAAGTAGGAAGAGAGTTTACTTACCTGGGAAAATTCACTCCCCGGAACCATAGCCACACCACTCGCTAAACATTGGTTCATCATTTCTTTTTGTAGCACGTCGGGGAATTCCACCCAGAGAAACATCCCACCTTCTGGAACTACAAACTTTGCTTCTGGGATGTATTCTTTTAGTAAGGAACTCAAAATTTTTTGTTTTTCGTAATAATAGGATTGGATAGAATCTAGGTGTTTTGTCCAATCCATTTGATCCAAAAGTTGGGAGACTACAACTTGAGAGAACTGGTTTGAATTCAGATCATTTCCTTGTTTGACTGCAGTAAACAATGATCGATAGACTTCGGGAACCACGGCCCAACCCAAACGAAAACCAGGAGATAGAATTTTTGAAAAACTTCCCAAAACAAACGTTAGATCATTCCTTTCACGGAAAGAACTAACTGAAGGATAAACATTTCCTAGAAAGTCCAAATACCGATAGGCTTCATCTTCTATGAGGATCACTTCTTTTTCATCTAAAATGGTAGCGATTTGTTTTCTTTTTTCTACTGACCAAGTATAAGTGGAGGGATTTTGGTAAGAAGGATTAATGTAAAAAACATGGATTTTGTTTTGTGATAAGATTTCTTCTAACCAATAAAGATTTGGTCCATCAGTCTCCATAGGTACACTAAAAAAATTAGGTTGGTAGGGAGAGAATGCCTGCAAAGCCCCGAGATATACAGGATCTTCTAATAATACATTCGTTTCTTCATCCATAAACATCTTTCCTAAAATATCCAATCCTTGTTGGGATCCGTGTGTGATGGAAATAGAATCAGAAGTGACCCACGGAACATCCGTTAATTTCTCAGTTATTTGGGTTCGAAGGGCTAGGTATCCCGAAGAATCCCCATACTGAAGGGCAAATCTAGAATGGTCTTTCACCACAGATTCCATAACAGAACTTAAAATATCTTTGGAAAGTAAATGCGGATTCGGAAGCCCTCCTGCAAAAGAAAGGATATCCGAGTTTTCTACCGTTAACTTCAAAATTTCACGTATGACAGAGGTGCGAACAAAAGAAGTTCGTTTCGCTGAAAAAATAGTTGGTAATTCCGTATCCATTGTTATAGAATAACAAAAAGGAAAGAAACTGTCCATATACAGTTAGTTCTTTCTATTCATATACAGTTATCTTATGACAAAATACAAACAATTAGCAGAAGACCTAAAAAAAGAAATCCAATTGGGGTATTATTCAGAAAAAGAAAGAATTCCTTCCCTTCGAGAAATTCAAAGTCTAAAGTTTTGTAGTCTCACCACAGCCAAAGAAGCCTACCGGATCCTAGAAGAAGAAGGTTATATTTTTGTAGTTCCAAAATCAGGATACTTTGTCCATCCGAATATAAGCTCTGTCATTTCAGGTCCACAAAATGAATTTTATCCCGCAGTAGAAGCGGATGACAGAATCCAACAAATCATGCGAACCGTGATGGATCCAAAACTGATCTCATTTGGGGCAGCCATTCCTTCGGATTTTTACCTTCCTCTAGGCGGATTAGTTTCTTCTTTTAAAAAAGCCCTTAGACACAAAGAAATTTTCTCTTATGGAGATTTACAAGGGAACTCGGAACTTCGCGAATGGATTAGCAAACGTTTGTCGATCCAAGGCTATAGAGTGAACTCTGAACAAATTCAAATCACCAATGGGTGCACAGAAGCGATCACTTTTTCTTTAGCCACCGCAACAGAACCTGGAGATACTGTCATTGTCCCCTCACCCATCTATGTTGGTTTATTTCAAATCTTGGAAACACTCAAACTTAAAGTTGTGGAAATACCTTATAGAGAAAAAGAAGGAATTTCTATTGATGAATATGAAAAACTAATCAAACGACACAAACCTAAAGTATTTTTATTTTCAGCTAACTTCAATAATCCGAACGGAATTTTAATGAGTGAAACTTCCAAACAAAGTTTGGCAAAAATTTCCTATCAATTTGGGATTCATTTAGTAGAAGATGATATTTATGGAGATTTGTATTTTTCTGGAACGAGACCAAGGCCCCTAGTCAGCGATTTTCCAAACGATCCAAAAGGTCCTAAATCTTTCCTTTGTTCTTCGTTTTCCAAAACCATAGCCCCTGGACTTAGAATGGGTTGGGTGGCTTCCAAAAATGGAATCCAAAACTTAAGCAAACGAACACGGGCTTATAAAATTTCGGAAAATCACCCTACGCAAATGGCTGTGATTCAATTTTTGAAATTGCAAACCTACGAAAGGCATTTAAAATTCCTACGTTCAGAATACAAAAAACTCACGGAAGAATATTCTAATCTTTTATCTCATTACAGTGAAGGTTCTCTAAATATTTTAAAACCAGATGGTGGCTTTGTCTTATGGATCAAATCACCGTTAGATGGTAATAAGTTACTGAATGAATCCAAAAAAATAGGAATGACCATAGCCCCTGGTTCCCTATTTGGTCTATCGAAACATTGGGACAACCACTTTCGATTGAATGTGTCCGTGGGTTTTTCACCGAAAATTAGAGAGAAACTCCTCCAATTTTCCAAGTTGTTCTTAAAAAAAAGGAAAAACTAATTTTAAAGTTTTTGGTTGCAACCAGAAGAACGGGAACCAACGTTTAGGAATATGTCAGAAAACACACGCAAGTATCTGGAAACATCGCAAATCATTCCTTCCAAAGGAATGTCTTACACTATGTATGAAATCGAAGGCCAAGATACAATTTTACGAATGCTCACCTTTATCCCAGACAATGATGAGATCCATATTTATCCCAAACCACCGGTGAAAAAACTTTATAAACCCGAACTTTGTAAAAAGGTAGAAGAGAATGAATTTTTAGGACTTTGGACGATGGGAGAAGAAAGGAAGGCAGGAAATTAGGCAACCGTGGCCCCGGACAGAATCGAACTGCCGACACGAGGATTTTCAGTCCTCTGCTCTACCGACTGAGCTACAGGGCCTTCGGTTACAACCAAAGTATTTTTTCACACCCCGCTGTCAACGAACCTTTCTATTTTTTGTGAGGACATTATGAAGACCCATTGGAAACCTTTCTTTACCACTTTAGTATCAACACTATTTTTTGTTCAATGTGCAGCAACCCTCCACAAAACAGGAATTAGCCTAGAAAGATATAGATCCAACCTAGAAACCAAATCCATTTTGGTAGAAAATTTAAACTGGAAATATACCGAAAGAACCGGAACCAAAGAAACACTAGTCGTGGTACATGGATTTGGTGGAGACAAAGACCACTGGACCCGGTTTTCAAGACACCTTCCTGAAGGAATCCGCGTGATCGCTCCCGACCTTCCTGGTTTCGGAGAATCGGACAAACCAGAAGGAATCAACTACACCCAAGAAGCCCAGGCAGAACGGCTTTACCAATTCACGGAAACGTTGGGTCTTAAGAATTTTCACATCGCTGGAAATTCCATGGGTGGTGGAATCGCTGGAATCTTTGCTGCCAAATACCCGGAAAAAGTAAAATCTCTCATCCTCTTTGACAATGCAGGAATCAAAAGCCCCACTCCCAGTGAGATGCAAACGATAGAGATGGCAGGAAAAGAAAGTCCCCTCCTTCTCACAAGTCCCGAAGACTTTGATAGACTCCTTGCCTTTACCTTTGTCAAACCGCCCTATCTTCCCGGTTTTTTGAAAACATACTTTGCAAAAAAATCCTTTGCCAATAGAGATTGGAACGCATCCATCCTGAAACAAATCAGAAAAGAAGGTTATTTCTTAGAAAGAAATTTGGAAAAAATCCAGTCTCCCACACTTGTGATTTGGGGAAAGGAAGACAAAGTCATTCACTACACCGTGATGGATGTATTGAAAAAGAAACTAAAACCAAAGTTAGAAACAGTCCTATTGGAAAATATGGGACATGCTCCGATGATTGAAGACCCTCCTTTGTCCGCCAAACTGGTACAAGACTGGATTTTCAACGTAGAAATATCCAAATAAAAAGGTAAAAATACTTTAGTATTTTTTTTCCAGTTTAGTATAAAAAAATACTTGTACTTTCACGGGTTTTTTATGTTATAAACCCGTGACTCCAAAACATAACAACAAAACATTGATCGGAATTACCGGATCCATTGGATCAGGAAAGTCCACTGTGCTCACTATGTTTGGGGAGTTAGGAGCAGAGACCATCAGTTCTGACTCTATAGCACGTAGATTCACAGAACCGAATAGCCCAGTCATCCATAAACTAGTCTCTATTTTTGGAGATTCGATACTTGACGCAGAAGGTGCTCCCTCTAGACAAAAAATTGCCGCACTTGCTTTTTCCGACAAAACAAAACTAAACGCTCTCAATGAACTTCTTCACCCTTTAGTCCGTAAATCTTTTGTTGAATTTTTAAATTCAAGAGAAGACGGGAGTATCATCGCATGGGAAGTTCCCCTTCTATTTGAAACCGACGCACATACATTATGCGACTATACGGTTACTGTTGCGGTAAAACCCGAAGTGGCTTGGGAGCGGGTAAAGGCACGCGGTGGGATGGACAAGGAAGATTTTGAAAAACGAAATCTCTCCCAAATGGACTTAGAGAAAAAAAAGTCTCTCTCCGATTTTGTCGTAACGAACGATAATCAAAGAGAAGAGTTAAAAGAACAAATCGTTATCATTTATTCTAAAATCAAACAAAGGATTCAATCATGAAAGAAAGAGTATTTTACGTAATCAACTTAGATAAACAAAGAATTGGTGTTTTGTCCCTCTTTCTTTTTGCACTATTCTTTTCCATTTTCTTTCTTGGTGTTTCTGTAGGTAAAGGAAAACAAGAAGAGACTATCGCAAGGCAAAAACCGATGGAGGAGGCTCCCACAACTCCTGAGTTAAGTGATGGATCCATTCCTTCTCCAACAGCAGCGAATGTTGCCGATGCGGCCGTAGGAACCAATGCGGCATCCTCACTTGTGCAAGGAACAAAATCCAAAGAACCATCGAACCTAGGTACAGAAATTCCGATGGCAGATGTTGGAAACCATCCCTATTTTGTGGAAACTTCTACTGCCAAAGATGAAGAAGAAGAAAAGAAACAACAAATTGTAGATTTGACAAAACGAACTGAAAAACATGTTTCCGCAAACAAAAAAGAAGAAAGATTTAAAAACTTGGCATCTACTTCCAAACATTCGAAATCACAAAAAACTTCTTCACAAAATGTTAGTGTTTCGAAACCAGAAGGAAAACAATTTACCATTCAGTTAGCTGCCTTTACTAGCAGACAATCTGCCGAAACATTTTTATCACAACTAAAAGCAGATAACCATGGTAAGTTGGCTCTGAAAACCTTCATTGTTGTAAAAAATGGATTCTTTGTGGTACAAATGGGAAAATCGAAAGATAAATCCACACTTACCAAAACTCTTTCCAAAACTTCCATGCCTAAAGAGATAAAATCAAAAGCCATGGTTGTGAGTTACCAACCGCTTTCCTAAAAAAGAGATCGTCAAAAAACCTTGGCCTTCGGCTTTCCTAAAGAATTTTAGGAGAGCCTTTTTCTACTGTATCCTCCACTACATTCCAGAAATTATTTGCAAATTTAAGAAAAGGACGATTGTCTAATCCCTAGAATGGAAACACAGGAAATTCCCCACCATAGTCTTACTTATGGAACAAGCAGACTCGCACCGGCAATCAGTCTTGTGGACCGTGCGAAAGAAATTGAAATGGCCGAAGAATCCGTCCAACTGCATTTGCATGGAAAATTGGAAGTCATTGCCAATCAAATCCGACGTTTGAAAGAAGAAGCAGAACTCATTCTAAAACGCGCGGAAAAAGACATTGAACTCCATAAAGCACGTTGCCAATTTGAAAAGAAACCGGGCCAAACCATCCATCTTTATAAAAAAGAAAATGGAAATTACTTTTCGTTACTTTCTCCGAAAGAATGGGGTAGTCACCCTCCTCACCCTTATCAGGGTACATATATCATGAATCCAGATCGAAGTTTTACCGAAGTGTTTCTTGATTCCAAGGATTAACACCTAACTTTGATTTCCTACCTAAAACTAAAAGTCAAAGTCGCCAAAAGATGGTTTGGTGTGATTCTCACAGGAGATTACTTTCGTTTGGGATTGAAACAAACAAAGAAATCCATTGGAGACTGGCAGGAGGAAACTTCCATCACCCTTCCTATTTTTGACTCACCTCTCAAAGAAGGGAAACTCCATAACCTAAGAATCGCGATTCAAAAAATCAACGGTCGTATTTTATATCCCGGCAAAATTTTTTCTTTTTGGTCGGAATTAGGTGAGCCAAACCAGCGAAAAGGATACAAAGAAGGAAGGGTGATTCGAAACGGTTTGGTTTCCACAGAAATTGCGGGAGGTCTTTGCCAATTGTCAGGGATCATCTACTACCTTTCCTTGGAACTTGGCCTCCGTATCCTTGAGAGATTCCCACACTCTCGCGATTTATATACCGAAGAAACAAGATTTACCCCACTCGGAACTGATGCCTCCGTTGTGTATCCCACAAAAGATTTACGAATCCAAAACACATTTTCTTACCCTTTACTTTTTCATTGGGAACTCAATGAATCTGAACTTACCTTTCGCATACGAGCCGCATTTCCATTCAAACGAAGGAAATTGTATTTCCAACAAACTAAAAAAAATGGATTTTCGAATGTGAAAGTATTCCTAGGATCAGAAGAAGATGGCAGTTCTCTCTTATGTTCTTCCGATGATTACCTTTTGTAAAAAGAAGGGAATTGTATTTGTAATCTTTCTCTGCATTGTCTGTTTGCAAGCGGCAGTTCAATTTAGTTCGAACTTTGCCTATGGAGCGGATGGTTACTATTACGCGGCACAAGTCAATTCCTATGTAACCAAAGGACGATTCTTTAGTCCAGATTCTTCCCCTATTTTGTATGGCCTTGTCTACTTTTCCAAACTAGGAACAAATATTGTCGCCACGAATAAAGTTTTCATCTCGTTACTGGTTGGTGTATTGTTTCTTTCGGGTTATAGGTTAGCTAAACTTATTACAAAAAATATTCCCACTTCGATCCTTTGGGGACTCCTCCTTGTATCTTCTTCGTTTTTGCCCCATTTCAGTTTTAACTTTATCAAAAACTTAGGGGGAATTGTATTTTTTATCTTATTTCTCACTGAACTTTGGATTTTGGAAAAAAATGAGAAAAAAGGAAACCTAACAAACTATATACGAATTGGTTTGGCGTTTGTTTTGGTATTTTTTAGTCATAAAATTACTGCCAGTATTTCTTTACTATTTCTACTATTTTGGGTTTGGAAAGAATTTCCTATATCCAAAGTCTATCGCCTTTGTCTTTTATTGGGAATTCCTCTTTTACTTGTTGGATTGGCCTTTGTATTTCCTAACCTTTTGCATTGGAGTGATCTAAAAACCATTCTTTCCGAAGATTTAAAGTTTCAATTCCTTTCTCCCTTTTATCAATATTCAAAAATCTTTCCTGAATTTATATTAGAACAAACCTTATTCTTTTTATCACCTTTGTTCTATTTGACCACACGATCATCACTAAATCCAAAAGCCAAGTTGTTCTATGACAAATCATTCGTTTTATATTTTTTACTCACTCTTCCTATCTTTAGTTATACGGCTTTTGATTTTCCCTTTCGTTTGTTCCTACTTGTTTTTATTCCTGGTAGTATTCTCCTACTTCCCATCCTCTCCAAAATCAATTCAAAGGTTTTAGTCACCATTTTTTGTATTTTCCTTTTTCTATACCAATGGTTTACCATGACTCGTGAAAAAGATTTTAATCACCAAGATTACAAACTCTACTCCATTTTACTTCCTCTGTTTCAATTTCCCAAAGATAGTTTGATCATTGTCCATCAAGGGTTTGATTATTTTATTTGTTACAATAAGGCCGGCGATGCTTTCCATTTTTTGCCAGAAGAGAAACATAAAAATAGACCAATTTACCGTATTGCGTATGGAGTCTCAGCCAATGAATATAAACAGTATCTTCCTAAAGAGGTAAAGATACAATACTTGCCTGGTTTTTATTCTGTTTTAAAAGAAGAGAACTGGCAGGAATTTATCAACTCAGTTCCTGCCGAAAGGAAACATCGTATTTTGGATTGGAAAAACCCTCATACCCATCGAACCAATACAATGTTACGAAATGAAACCTTTAAGGAGAGGAATAAGAAGATTTAGTAAATGCAGATTCAATGGCGCAGGCTGCATCTTTTTCTTTCTTTTCGCGTAATAACAATAGTTTGTCGTTACAAATATAAAAATAGATATTTTCTTTTCCAGCTACTGGGTAAGTGCTTAGAGATACCAAATGTTCATCGGAATCGGAATATCCAAAATAAGCATTGTTGTAGGCCGTTCTTTCTTCTTCTGTTTGTGGGAATTGAATAAAAATAGAAGGTCGAACCAATCGAGACTTGGTATCTAGTTCTAAATGGTCGGAGTAAACTTCAAACACTCCTTCTAATTTTTCACTGATTCCAGAATACTGCTGAAACTCCCGATAAACAAAACTCTCACCATCAAACTCAAGTGTGTTTGTACATTCCATTCTATCAGGAAGTTTACAATACACAAAATTACCTTGTAGAGCGGCAATCATCGCCTCCCTTGATTCCACTTTGGTGATCGATAAGTATCCACCAAACACCCAACCAGTGATTTCTTTGGACTGGACCCGGTACCAATACGCAGAAAGGCCATCGATTTCTTCATCGTTTTCTGACTTTTCCAAAACTTTCACTTCATCGCCGAGTTTTAATTTTCCTACTTTCTCCCCATCTAAGGTAGGGGTTTTTCTCGCATTCAGTACTGTAGCGGAAATAAACGCGTTTTTGCCCACTTCAATCGTAGGAGTTTTTTTACATTGAAACAATACGAGGAGAACAAAGGAAAACAAGAACAGTTTCTTCATGGAAGAAAGATTGATTTTTAGGAGAAATTTTGGCAAGAAAAAATGAGGATTGTGAAAAAAGAAATACCACCTAATTTTCAATAGGTGGCTAAATGGTTCGAAATAATATTATTTCGTAAACAAAGATGCCAAGGAAGTAAGTTGGGAGGCAAGATCACCGCCTGGTTCTTTTCCCTCTGGAGATAGTTTATCGATGACTACAGGCAATAAATTTCCAATAAGACCAGCCGTAGCTTCCGAATCCAATCCTACTTTTTTTGCCAATTCTTGGATGGAATCATTTCCAAGAACTTTCATCACATCACTTGCTCCAATGTTCACATTCTCTCCAGTTCCCACCCATGAGGATGCGGCTTCTGCAAATCCTTTGTCTTTAAACTTTTGTACGATTCCAGAAACCCCACCATTTTCTTCTACGATCTTCTGGATCCCAGAAACGATTTGTGGATTGTTTTGTACGAGCTCAACTGCCTGAGCTGCAACGGCTTTCAAACTTTCAAAAAAACTCATAGGGAATAAAATGACTTAGAAATTTACAAAAGGAAAGATATTTTTTGTATTCTATTTTTTTATTTCCTAAGTTTTGATTCTAGGTTCTTCTAAAAAAATCCTTAAAATTCCCACGAAGGATGGAAATCGAAATTCTTGTGATTCGGAATTTTTTATAGTAAAAGGAAAGCCCAGCTCAATTTTTAAAAAAATGTACAAAGTGTTCGGTAAAAAGCAAACGTCAAACCAATATTCTACTTTGTATAAATATTGGGCAGGTCCGAGAAACCTTTCTTAGAACCAAGAAAGCCCTAAATTCAGTCAGGATTATCCATCCCTGTCCTACGTTTTTATTTTCTCACTAAAATAAATTATTGCCTTTCCATCCGACAAACCTAACATCAATCCAATGTTAGCTTTCCTAAATTATGACATTTGATACATTCCGTCATTCTCTGAACCATAGACTGCTATTGTTAGTATTTTCCTTTGCTTTAGTTGGTTGTTGGGCCAATCCTCTTACCCACACACCGATTGAATGTTTCATAAAATTATCCAATTTTCTTTGCCCAGACAAAGATGCCTTAAAACGCTTCTCACCTGCACAGTATTTACTTTTACTTCCTGAATCCTCAGTCACTATTTCCAACCTTACCAACCACTCCATTGTGGAAACAGGGTTTGTTGTTGGAACTGCTCCCCCGGGCGTCACCTTTGTAAACGTTGGCATTGACGATGCACCACCGACCCAAGTGCCAGTGGTCAATGGAACTTGGAGGTATGGCCTACCAGCAAAAGCCATCACAGGAACCTTTTGGACATATGGAAGCCTTCATACTATCTATGCGCACATTCCTTATGAAAGGTCCAATACCATCCAAGTGCGGAAGGGAACCAATTATGATACTGATGGAGATGGGTATCCCGATTTGATTGTATCGGCAAGTCCAGGTGCGGGAACACAAGGATATGGATATATCTATAAATCAAATCCCATAACCAAACAATTAGAAACAACTCCAAGTACATCACTAACAGATGGAACCACAGGAACTTATTTTGGAAGTCGCATCGGATCAGGTGACTTTAATGGAGATGGGTATGCGGATGTCTTAGTCGGGAGTCAAGCGTATGCTGGCATCATTGCCTTTGGCGGTAGAGTTTTAACTTTCAACAGTAGAGGCCAAGCAGGAGTTCCTTCTCAAAATTTAAACACTGGTGGAGTGGCCGATGCGATTCTTACTGGTACTGGGAATGGAGGTAGATTAGGTGCTGGCGTGTTAAGTGCTGATATCAATAACGATGGTTATGATGATGGAGTATTTGCTTCCCCTTGGAATGACGATGTTTTCATCTTCTATAGCCAAGGATCTGCCGGAGTTATTTCTCAAAATACAAACTCAGCGAATTTAACTTATAAACCTGCAGCAAATGATAATTTCGGAACTTATGCTTATGCTGGAGATGTCAACGGGGATGGTTTTTTAGACCTAGTAGTCAGCGCAGCAACGTACTCCACGATCGTGGGCCGGATATATATTTTCATTTCCAATCAAGGATCCTTGCCTACGACTCCTCAACAAATCCTCGTTGCTCCACTCGAACCTTCCCCTGGTTGTGCTGCTGGTATCGGTTGTCAATTTGGAACTAGTTTTGTATTGGATTATTTTAATTCCGATCGTTGTATCGATCTTGCTGTAGGTGGACCCAACTTCAATACAAGACAAGGAATTGTTTTTGTGTATCATTCTACTTGTGATCCCATTAGTCCCTATTCAAACCCTCCAGTGGCAACACTACTCGGACCACCGACTACCAGCTGTAATGGTGGTAATAATTGTTCTTTTGGAGGAACCTTAGCATCCGGTGATACAAACGGGGATGGGTTCCCCGATTTACTGATTGGAGCCGCAGGCGCTAGTGCGGGAATCGGAGACGTTTATTTAGTGTTAAATGATCCAATCACCGGATTTCGCAATATGGATCTAAGTGCCGGGGGTTCAGCTGATAGTCTTTTTTCTGGCTCTCTTGCCAATCGTCTTTTTTCATCGGGGCTTCAATTCCAAGACACTAATGCGGATGGACTCCAAGACATCGTCATCTCAGAACCTTTTACCACCAATCTACTGTATACCTTTCATAGCATTCGAGGGGGTGTGCCCGCTAGCCAAAACCTAAATGGAAGTGGAGTGACAAGCCAAACCCTTTCCCCACCGGCAGGGACTTCTTTGGGGAATACGATTGCAGAATTGAGAATGAAGGCGGAAGGATATTTGTGGGCTCTGTTCTCTAAAACGAAAAAGTATTTTTCGTTCATTTAAGAGGAGATCAGTTTTTGTTTATTTTTAGCACTTGCTATCGATTGGTGGATAGATATTTAATTGGCCGCACGACCGCACTTTTTGATTTCATCGAGAAATTTAAAAAAAGTCATTTGATTCTATTATCATCAAGGCCCAGAAACACACCTTACAAAGCCACCTTGATTTTTAAGATCGTCGAATTCCATTCCAGAATAACTAAAAAACAATGCTCTTGCGGCATTAGAACCAAAAGCATTCGAAGTAGTAGAACTCCAATAGTAACCTTCTGTCGCTGTCGATGGAAAAGCAACTGTCTCAACAAAAGGAACCGTTGTCTTTGTAAGATCTATTATACTCATTAGTTCGATGATATTCGGAAGTCTCCAAATTCGGGAGGCCAAGCTGAGGCTGTGGCATTGATTCAAAGCAACTTGCCAATTTACATAAGTAGCCGACGAACCAGAACAGTCTGCCCCAGTCTGACCCCAACTGCATTTTTGCCAAACAAGACCTGTTGCCACGTCCGTCACAGTTCCATTCCCATTCTCAGTAAATGGTGCTGCGATTAACTGTGATCTGAATAAAAAAAACAAAATTATTACGTATTTAATTTTGAAAGCATTCATATTACCTACTCCTATTTTATTGTTAATTGGAAACGCAACGAACATAAAAATTACTACTACTACTTTTAGAATAAAAACTAGCAACTATTCCATTTCCGAAACTAATTGTGTGTAAATTTTGAAAATTTGATGCCGAAGAAGTTGAAGTCTGGTATTCACCAGAACTGGTATTGGGAAATCTAACTGTATTGATTTTTGCGATTGCGTTATTTGATTCACCATATTCGAGCAAAGTCGAAAGCTCAGGTCTCGTTGGCAATCTCCAATTCGTTCTTCCTGAATAACCACTTCCACTATTTGCCAGATTCAAATAAGCACAGGCATTCACTGCATTATAAAATGTAAAATTAGACGCCGAACCGCTGCAGACATTTGCTGTTTGCCCTTCAGTACATGATTTCCAGACAAGTCCTGTGACATTGTCAGTTGTTGTGTAATCATTTCCGGAAGCAGTTGGCCCCGTATAACTTCTCGCAGAGCCAGAGAGAATGTCTGCATCTTGCTTCGGCCAACTGGAATTACCACAAGCCTGGAACCCAGGGTCGTTATAACAAAGAGTCTGTCCTGTTCTAAGTAATGGTGTGATCGCTTGGGTGTGCATTCCGGTGGAAAAGGTTCGCTGAACATTGGAAGCTATAACATTGCCTGCCACATCTTTTAAGTTTGCGGAAGCAAGAGTCCAACGAATTTGTGAGTTTTCAGGAAAGTATATCCAACTCAAATTGATTTGTAAGGTTGTGGTGTTCACCCAAGTAAATGTTGTCCCCGTATTCGGAATGCTAACGTAACTTGTTCCATCCCAATTTTCCGTTGTCAAAGTGGGTGTTAAACTCGTGTCCATAACTTCCGAGAAAAAAACAGTAATCCTACCAGGTCTTGGGGCATATCCAGTTGCCGTGTCCGTCGGTGTGGAAGAAGAGACTGTGGGTGCTGAACCATCTTTGGTGATCGTGGTTGTCGTTGCCCCGTAATTGCCAACCAAATTGGGGCCTACACAAATTCGAACTATATTAGCACCAGAGGAAAAACTGGCATTGGCGATGGTGCTACTGACTGGCGTCGATGCAGTGGCAGTTCCACTCACATTGGTTCCCGTTGCCGCCGTACCATTCGAACAATCTGTACCACCAATCCGAATTTGATAATTTCCCGTAATAGAAGACTGCCAAGCAATGGTTTGGGTTGCAGAACCATTGACGAATTGGCTTGTGGGAGTATAGGAATTGATGGTAATCGTCGCAACCGTAGTGTCAACTGTATAGTTTGCTGATACAACACCGCTTACATTTCCTGCAGAGTCTCTTGCGATATACTTGGTATAGGTTACCGCTGCATCCGTCATACTCAAGGGGGAAGAATACAATGTTCCGGATGTAACCACTCCCGTAGAACCAGTGAT
Source organism: Leptospira terpstrae serovar Hualin str. LT 11-33 = ATCC 700639 (assembly GCF_000332495.1). Classification (NCBI taxonomy): domain Bacteria; kingdom Pseudomonadati; phylum Spirochaetota; class Leptospiria; order Leptospirales; family Leptospiraceae; genus Leptospira; species Leptospira terpstrae. Next base: position 772,622 of record NZ_AOGW02000010.1, read on the forward strand.
CGCCGGGTTTGTTGGAGCCGAGCCTATGTTTGAGGAATATACAATTTTATCGCAAGAACCACCGCCCGTGTCAGAGCAGGAAAGTGTTACCGAAGTCGCTGTTCCATAAGATCCAGCACCAGGACTGGCACTGACAGTCGGAGCCGTATCGTCTCTTGTCAAAGGGAAAGTAGAATTACCTTTGAGTGTGCTAATGCTATCAGTCACACAGATGCGAAAGGTTTTAGTCGATTGTCCTGAAAAGGCATTTGCTGCAGTCAAGGTAGTTGTGATGTTTCCTCCGGCGCTTGCCGTTCCCGATACATTTGTTCCCACTGCCGTTATTCCATTGTTACAATCTGTCCCACCATCTAATACCACATAACTTCCGTTTCGATTGCTTTGCCATTGGATACTGGCACTACTAATCGCACCTCCGGCATTGGAAACATATTGAGTGGATTGAGTGCCTATTGTAATATTAGGAATATTTGTATCGATGGTATAAGTGGATGTAGCTGGTGGACTGGTATTTCCTGCAAGATCCCGACAAAGATACCGCAAAACATAGGTTCCATCTCCATTCCCCCCTACATTGATTGTTACTTGAGGAGGAGGAACCATCGTTCCGTTGAGGGGTGAAAATGAGGGAGGTGTATTATTCAGAGTATATATGATCTGTGAAGTTCCCACCAAATCCGAACAAGATATAGTCACGGATTGCGCTCCACCAAAATTTCCGCCAGGAACATTCACCGTAATGCTAGGAGGTGTTAGATCATTTCGAATCGCAGACAAAATACCATCATTGATGGTTCCGTCCCCATCGGTATCAAAACCATCCGGTTGCCCATCGTTATTTGTATCAATCAAAGTCACAGGAGAACCAGTACCATTTGGCCCCGTGGTTAAATTTGGATTTCCATTGGGATTGAGATAGTAGTTAGGAATTCCGTCTCCATTCGTGTCGATGGCATCGGCCGTTCCATCTCCATTGGTATCTAAAAGAAGAATGTCTGGAGAACCATTCCCATCGCTATCAATTCCGTCTGCCTTACCGTTCCCATCTGCATCCAAAACAATACCATCGGCTTTTCCATTTCCATCAAGATCGGCGGGATTTCCCGGAGTTAACTGAGACCCTCCTCCGGTAGGACTCCCGATTCCCAGAAAAAGCAATAGTAAACTAATATTAGACTGTCCACCTTGCGGGACACAAGAATTCGATAGGGAAATAGCTAAAACAAGAAATGTTTTCTTGATTCGTAGAATTTTTGTTAGTTTTCGCATAATGAGTATTACCTCATAAGTCAAAAACGAGACAATCCGTCAAACTATTTTAAAACAAAAAATTCGAAAGAATAGGTAAATTATATATCACTTGTTATCGATAAAGGGTATTCTTTATAAAAACAAACCTAAAATTTATAAAAGTAAAAAATGTTGTTAGGTGAAAACAGGAAATCCCTAATCTTGAAAAAATGTGTAGACGTTTGGTGGTAAATGCTACCGCATACAAAAAGAAGTACTTTTTCTATGCGAAACCTAAGCCTAAAAAAACTAATCCTTGTTTTTTGTATTTTATCTTTCGAATGTAGGCTTCCGATCAATAATCCAAACACTAGTTTAACTATTTCAAAAAAAGAAACAGAAGACAAAATTACAAATTATACCTTAATCAAAACAATGAGTTGTCAGTTCGACCCATTCCGATCTACCATTTTTTCAGAACTTGGAAATGACGAAGACCCAAGTCCTGATGCTAACAACGAATCTATATATTACGAAAAACGTGCCGTTAGTGCCTGTTTACGAAGCATATTAGCCATACCTTGTCCAAACTATCCAACAAATACAATTCAAGCCATTTCTGAAATGGCGGCACAAATTGCTGCAAATAGAATATTAAACTGCACTTTTAAGGTAGCGCTATTTTTTGAGTTTGAAAAACCTTTTTATGGAAATTTCTAATGCCAAAGTATAATCGAATTTTATTTTATTTAACTATTATAAGTATTTTGTGGATCACCAATGATTCCATTTTGAAAATTTACTATCCGGGATGGATTACAGGAAAAATTTCCGACATCATTGGAATTTTGTTAACACCACTGATAATCACAGGATTAATCTCATTATTTTTCAAAAAACAAAATCTCAAAATAATTTTTTGGTCCTCTTTTTTACTTTCTAATTTTATTTTTTTATTCATTAATCTATCCCAATCCAACAACAATTCATTCTACAAGCTCATTGGCTCAAATGAAACTATGAATTTGGCTGATAAATCTGACTTACTTTTTTTACCTTTTTCTATATTCACAATTTATATATTTAAACACGCAAAACCTTTCTTTAAAATTTCCATTTTTAGAAAGTTTATTCTACTCCTTTTCCCAACACTTGCGCTGATTAACACTTCCTATCCGAGAGGAAGGTCTGATATACAATCTATCCTACTACTTCTCTCTTCAGCAAATGATTTGATCATACAGCTGGATCCAAAAGAAATTCAATTAACAGATAATTTATACAATTTCCGATTCCAATTTTTAGGAATGAATAACGAAAGTAGTCCGAGGTCTTCTGAAATTCAAAATCAAAGTTCCGAATGCCCGAGTCCGCCAAACTCACCAATTGAATTAGGAAATACCGAAAATACATATATTGAATCCGGTAAATTCCAAAACTATAAAATCGAAATTTCAAAAAGTAAAAATTTTGAATCAATAGAAAAAACAGCCGACTGTTACAACACAGACTGTTCAATCGATCTCCAAGGTTTAAATTCTGGTCATTATTTTTGGAAAGTTCGCATCCGCTATCTTTATAGAAATGCTTGCGAATTGAAATATGAAAACATAAATGTAATGCAGGAAATCCATTATTTTACGAGGTAAATCCATAAATGCAAGCAAACCCAAGGCTTTAGCCTTTTGTTTTCTTAAAAGGGATTCCTTGCAACTTATGGTAGGGCAAAAATTTATTTGTTCTTACTTTTGCGAATGCATTCCCATCTTATTTCCCTCAGAGTCAACGAACAAAGCATAGTAACCCATCTGCGGATCAATCAAGGTTTTAGGCAGAATGATCTTCCCACCATTTTTCTCTACTTGATCCAATGCAGGCAACAGATCATTCCCGAGATTCAAATATACCAATACACCATTTTTTGCAGGAATGTAATCATTTCCTTTGACTAAGACAACATTGACAGATCCTTCTTTTGCAGGCAATACACCCATTTCCGTTTCACCCATTGCCATGGTTTCAATACTAACACCAAGGATTGTTTGATAGAATTGAATTGCTCGTTTTAAATTTGTCACAGGAATTTCAATGATTGATATCATATTATGATTCCCAGCTATATCCATTTCTTCTCCTACTATTGAAGCCCTATCTGAATTGATTTCTTTTTTACAATCGGTAAACCCAAATCCCAAAAAAAACAAAAATATGATGATGATTTTTTTCATTCCACTTTTCCTTTTAATAGAATCATGATAAAACATCTCAAACTACATAAATTGTAAAAATGCGACAACTCAACTTTTTTTGTAAAAAAGAGAAGAAAGTAATAAAGAATCATCATTAAAAAAATGTTTGGGACTTGATCCCGTAAACTCGATAAAGTCTTTTATAAAATGTGACTGATCGAAATATTCACTTTCGTAGGCTATTTGTGTTAGGTTTTTTGAATCCTGATGTAAAACCATTTTCAAGGCCGCCTGCATTCTGATAATTTTTCCTAACTTTTTAGGAGTCATACCTACTTGTTTTAAGAATTGCCTTTCCAATTGTTTTCTTTTTGTTTTATCATTGTTTAGAATTTTAGCTATAGAAACTTTCCCCCTAGTTTCCATAAGAATATAAATTGTAGTTTTTACAATCCGATCAATTGTGGTTCTCTCTTCCAACATTTTCAAAAGAAAGTTTTCAATCACTTTGATTCTCATTTCCGTATTTTTAGCCTGAATTATATTTTCTTCCAAGTCCAGAGCAACATCCCTTTCAAATAGTGTAGAGAGAGGTGTTTCCTTATTTGCTAAACTATCTATTGGTATTGTCAAAAAGTTAACAAACCCATACGGATAAAACCGAACTGCAAATGTATCCACAGAACCAGTAGGCTCTATATAAAATGGTTCTGTAATTTGACCAATGACACATGCCCTTGGTTGCAAAATATAATCATTTCCAGTTGTGTATCGTTTGATTTCATCCCCTAAAATAAACGCCATTTCCATACAACCATCTGGAATGATTCGTTGTCTTTGGTGTGAACCAACTTTTGGAATTTTCAAAGTCCAATAACAATTTACAATCGAACTTAACTCAGGATGAGGGGAAAAAGTTTGGTAGTCCATAAATGAATTTTCCATGCATTAGATCATTGTTTCGAATCTTTCCCTGTATCTGATTCACAATTTACAATAAAAATTGCTAGGAAACAGAAGAAATACAAAACTAATCGATTGTTCTGAGAAGTTTTACTTTTCGGAAATCTAAATTGTATTTTATTATCTTTTGAAATTATTGATCCCACTGCAAACCAGGAGTCGTAAATTCAGTGCCTACAGGAAATACAAGATTAAATTTTCCCTTAAGAACTTCCAATAATTCTTCCGGTGACTTAACGATCAATTTATGTGCTAGGCCATTTCTATCCCGTTCCGATAATTCTCTATTTACAAGTGTATGTCTTTTCCCATCGACTCCTGCTCTTGCAACAATCAAACGATCTTTAAAATGTGATTTTGGATGAGTGCTTGTGAACCAATTCGCGAGTTCACGATCTATTTCAGGCATTTCTTCCAGCGTAGATTCACATACATCGATCCAGCCACTGGGGAAAAGTACCTGATGGAAATATTTATTATTTTCGTATAGAATTCTTCTTGTTTCGTGATTTGTTTTTTGTTCAACATCAGTTATTAATTGAATCGCTGATGTCAATGACACTCCCCCCACTCCAACATCTGTTAACCAGGATTTCCCAGAAAGTTCCACACGTAGAAAAACATGTGTTCGCGGAGGAGTAAAATCTCTAGGTTTATCTAAGCGAACTCTAGCACTAATTGGAGTTACTTCAAATCCCAATTTTTTCAAAACATTAAAAAGAAGTACATTTTGCTCAAAACAATACCCTCCACGATGTTGGATGATTAATTTTTCAAAAATTGAATCTAGACTAATGTCAATATTTTTATCTAATAGTATATCTAAGTTCTCAAAGGGTATACTTCGCACATGTGCCAATGTAATCTTGTTTAGCAAATCAAGGGAAGGAATACGATTCTCATTAAACCCGATTCGATTAAAATATGCGTCTAAAAAAGTTTGATCATTCAAAAATCACATCCTAATTCTATTATCTAATTTTTATAAATTTATAATTAAAGTAAATGAAATTTCTTGGTATACCACATAACAGGCTGTAACTGTTTTAGTTCCTAGTTTTATTAACCAATGGATCTGCTACAGGGCTTACCTTTTTCGATTGAACTTTTATATAGAATCAGATCTGCTCTGGGACTTGACCTCTCCGCTGCAAACACTTCGTGTGTTTGCTACGCTTCGAGGCACGGCTCCCTTCGTCGCATGCAATCCAGGCATGCTCTATGCTATGATTGCTCACCTTTGGTCGCAACCATAGCAGCCTCAGGGAACTGTTCAAGCCCCTCGGTTTGTATCAATTTGAATGTTATGATTGATTTTAAGGAAGTTTGTTATGCGGGCGGAGGGACTTGAACCCCCATGCCTCTCGGCGCCAGAACCTAAATCTGGTGCGTCTGCCAATTTCGCCACGCCCGCATTGAGTATGTATAAGCAGGTTTTTGTACTAGGGAAATCTGTCTAGTGAGTTTTTGTGATTCACTTGCCTTTGATTTGAAATTTTATTCTCATGTCAGATACCAATAGGACAACTCCGATGAACATACTGGAATTTATGCAAAATATCTCTACGCAAGTGTATTTGCGAGGGGATGTGATCTTTCGCGAAGGCGATCCACATGATGGAAGTATGTACTGTATTATGAGTGGAATGTTTGCCGTCACCAAACGAACACCAGATGGAAGCCAAGAAGTCATCAAAGGATTGGGACCGGGGGAATTTTTTGGCGAACTTTCCCTTCTCACAAGAAGGCCCCGGGCTATGACCATCAGTGTGGTCTCGGCCAATGCGAGGGTCGGAATTTTAAGAGATGACCAATTTGAAAAATTAGCTCGGATCAATACGCATTTTTTATTCCAACTGACCAAAAGTACAGTCGAAAAACTCCACCGGGCCGAAGCCAGACTCACCGAACTCGATAAAATGTTAGAAGAAATCAAAAAGGAAGAAGAGAAATGAACGTCGACCATTTGCGAAAATACATCAACGAAGTCAGAATTGATCATTTTTCAGAAGGGACCAAAGTGTTTTCCGAAGGAGAAGACTGTAACGGGAAAATGTTCTTTGTTTTTGCCGGTGGACTCCAAGTTTTCAAACGAAAAGCAAGTGGAGAAGACCTCTACGTTCGAGATATCAAACCCGGAGAGTTTTTTGGAGAGATGGCCTTAGTATTTCCTTCACCCAGGGCAGCCACTGTGGTTGCCTCCGCAGAAGATACGAAAGTAGGAATCATCACAAAAGAAATTTTTTTGTCTATGGGAAAAGAAAGTCCAGGATTTCTTTCTGTCATTCTTCACAGTATCATAAATCGCCTAACATCCGTAGAAGATACAATCTCGGAACGTCAACAAGAATTGCATATTCTGATCAACGGAATGCCTTCGTTACAGGTAGTTCCCGTTACCACAGAAACCGTCACATCCAATGAGGACAAAGCACAAGATTCGCCAAAACTAGAGGAGAAAGACTAGGATGGAACTTTCGTTTCTCGGTATCTTTCACTTTAAAAATAAGTTGACTAAATCCCTAAAATCGATTTTGATTTGCGGGTGACTTTGCGGTTCTTCAACTATCCCATCCCCGTTCTACTGGTGACCCTTGGCTTTCTTGCGGTACCCTTTCTTAATGTCTATATTACAGCATCCTTATACGATCTTGATTTAGACCATTTTGGAATGATTCTTTCTAGAATCCAACCGTTACAATATGTACTCTCTGGTCTCAGTGCTATCATTGCCTATGGTCTTGTTACCAAAAAAAAATTTGGATACTACCTCTTCCTTTGTTTTACTTTTCTTGTCCTAACTTATAATGTTTGGATGGTATTGTCAGTCACTCTGGGAAAAAAGATCTTTCTTGCAGGTATCCGCATCCACACAGCAGACATCATTTGGAATATGGTCACTACAACATTGTTACTTGGGACTGTATTTTATTTCCTTCGTAGAGAGATAGCGGCACCATACTTAAGCGGAATTCGTCGAGGTTGGAGAACTAAATATAGAGAAACACACCCTGTTCCTTTCCATTGGACCAACGCTGATGGAGAACGTGAAGGAGATGGGCAAACCATCAATATTTCTCGTAATGGGATTCTTATCCCCATCCCAGCACACCACTTCCTAAATGTAGGTGACCCAATCAACCTCCTCTTAAAGTTAGAAAAAGAAAACCGGGAACCGGTTTCCATTTCTGTCCAAGCCAAGATTGTCAGGATCGACGAAGAGAATGATGGATCCGAAATTGCCGGCGTTCAACTCTTCTTTCAAATCAACCAAAAAGAAGAAAAACAAATCTACGAAGCTTTTCTGGCACGAGTGTTTGCACCAAGATATCCTGTATCAAATCCAGTGAACTTCTTCGGAAAAGATAATAAAATCTTCCAAGGCACCCTTCTGAATGTATCGATGGAAGGATTATATATTGAAACAAACTCTGTTTTAGACCAAGATCAAATTTGTAATGTAAAAATCCAAACTAGATCAGGGGACATTTCTGTCGGAGGAGTAGTGCGCTGGTCGAATCCACAAGGAAAGTATGGAAAGCCGAGTGGGTTTGGAATTCAAATCGATACCATCGAAAACAAAAACCTATTTCGTATTTGGATTTGGAAACAACGTTTTAAACTATTCCACGGTCGGTAAGTCTTCCCAAAACAATGAGTCCGCGAGTTCTGCATCCCCAGGACTTGTGACTTTGATGTTGTGGTAATCTGTCTCCACGATTCCCACCCTTCTTTTTCCCATCCAAGTACAAAGGTCCGTGGGGTGTTTCTTTACATCCATTGGTAAATCTTCAGCAAACAATTCTTGGATCATAAATCCGGCAATGGATTGAGGAGTTTTCACAGAATACACTTCTTCTCTTTTTAATGGTTCTTCAGTGAAGTTTTGGTGGATACGGACTCGCACCAAACTTTCCGTAGACTTTCCGACAAGGGTCGCCCCTCCAAAGATTTTTGTTTGTTCTACCAGCTGATAGAGTTCATTTTGTTTAAAATTTGGTCTAGCGACATCATGAATAAAAATAATATCCTTTGTATCATATGAAATCGATTTCAGTCCGCATAACGTAGACAGATGGCGACTTTCCCCGCCAGGAACAATCTGGTCGTTCCCTTCTAATAAATCATCTAGTTCTTTTTCTGTTTCTAAAATCCAATCGGGATGCGAAACAACTGTGATCGACTTAGTAAGTCCAAAGGTTCGAAACCGTTTAACCGAATGCCGAAGAAGAGACTCACCTCTGACTTTTAAAAATTGTTTGGGAACCTCGGCTCCCATTCGACTTCCTGTCCCACCCGCAAGCAGGACAACATACAAATTGTTCATTCTACCACGAGGATTTCATTACGAAAGATCTCAAGAACCGGTTCTTTTTTACGGATGAGTTTTCCTTCGCCGTTTTTGCGAAGTAAAACTTCGGCAGTTTCTGGAAAACTATTGTAGTTCTTAGTGGACATTCCAGCACAATAAGCACCTACCGCTTCCATCACTACATAGTCACCAACTTCTGCTTCTCCCATAAGACGAGTGATGGGTTCTCCTCCTTCTTTTTGAGTGAACACATCTCCTGATTCACAACAGTGACCCACAACCACGTATTCTGTGTTCGATTTGGGAACTCCCCCCTCTTTTTTTACTGTAACTAGAGGGTGTCTTGCTCCGTATAACGAAGGTCTGGTGTTAGAATCCATTCCCGCATCTAATTTTAAAAATCGAAATCCTTTTGCACCGGTGTCAATCAAATCATCCACAGTGGTGAGCAGCGCTCCGCAAAGTGCCACAAGATAGGTTCCAGGTTCAATTTCTAAAATGAGTTTTCTACCGTGTTTTGAAGCAAATTCCTCAAATTGAAGTTTTACAGGAGCACCAATCTTTTGTAAGTCGGTTGATTTTTCATCTTCCATACGACCCACCTTATAACCACCACCGAGACTGACCACAGTGACTGTAGGGAAAGCCTCTGCATATTCCAATGTATACTTAGCTACTGCCTTCCAAACTTCGGGGTCACTGCCCGATCCAATATGTGTGTGGACTTTTTCGACTACGATTTTGTATTTTTCCACGATGGCTTTCACTTCTGGCAATTTTTCATGCCAAATCCCGAAAGAAGAAGTAACTCCTCCCACATCCGTTTTTTTGGTATGTCCAGAGCCTAATCCCGGATTGAAACGAATCGAAACGGACTTTCCTGGAAATGTTTTTCCAAAGGCTTCTAGTTGGCGAAGAGAACATGCATTGAACTTCACCCCTTTGCCAATGAGCTCTTCGAAAGCTTTTGGGAATTCTTGGGAAGTGAGCATGATAGATTCCGGTTTGAATCCGAAATGAAGGGCACGCACCACTTCATGTTCCGAAGATGCATCGATGAGGATGCCTTTCTTTTTCATGATCTGTAGGATATTAGAATTAGGATTTGCCTTCATGGCGTAACGGACTTGTAACCCATAGGCATTGGGGAATGCTAAGGCTTCGTCACATTTTTGTTCAATTTCTTTCTCTGAATAGACAAAGACTGGGGTTCCAAATTCTTTTGCCAAAGTTCGCACTTGGTCTTCTTTCAAAAACTTTAGTTTTTCGATTGATGTCATAGGATTTAAGATAAACCTTTCAATAGGTTCCATTCCATAAAGTCAAAAAAGTAGAAAATGGCAGGAAAGATTACACATATTGAAGCTCTCTCCCAAGTGAAAAAACATTTGGAACATGGCAATGCGACCCAACGTCGGATTGCCGCATTACTTTCCCGTCCAGACGTGGCTTCTTACGCCAACCTTGGTGCCGTGGCTCCCGATATCTTTTACTTCTATCATGTGTTGCAACCCAAACGAACCAAGAAGGCAGCTTTCTTTGGAGACCTTGCCCATCACGACCGTGTGGCGGAACTCATCCTTAGTTTTCTCGACCAAGTGTATGATACTGAAATGGGACTGTATCGTGACCGTTTCCTTGCTTTCACTTTAGGATATATCTGCCACTGTGTGGTAGACATCCAAACCCATCCGTATATCTTTTATATTTCTGGGGATTACTATAACAACGATAAGAAGATCTCTTACCAAGCACAAGTAAACCATATGAAGGTAGAGTTTGGACTAGATACTCTTCTTATCAACCACCGCTGGGGAATGAGTGCCAAAGAATATGATTTCCCACAGTACATTGACATTCGTCATAGAACTGTGGGGATCAAAAACAAAATGGATCCAGTGTTATGGAACTTTTGGTTGCAATCTCTAAAAGAGACCTATCCAGAAGAGTTTGCTTCTTCCTATTTAGGATCCGAAAAAAAAATCATCCCAGGGGATATCTTAAATGAATCTTACCTTGGGTTTTACCGCTTCACATCCACTTTGGATTCAAGAAGTGCCTTTATGCGGGGTCTTGTCAGTGTAGTGGATACACTGACCTTTCATAAATACAATGCCAGTGTGCTGATGCTTCCAGCCATGGAAGCCATCAATCCCAAAATTATGAATGACGAAAAGAGAGAATGGTTTTATCCCGCAGACCCCAAAAGAAAGTTCAACGACTCATTTATTGAACTTTTGAACCAAGCAAGCCAAGCGAGTAAAGAAATTTTAACGAGAGCTTACGAATATAGTTTTTCTCCGGAAAGCAGATCGAAAATTCTGGAATCTCTCGGTGGTTATAATTTAGATACTGGTCTCCGTTACCACGGAATTGACCATATGAAGGAATTTTCTCCACTCGTTTGACGTGGATATAAAGTTAAGGGAAATTTATGAAACAAGAACCCGTTGGGCTCTTTGAAAAGTATTTTATCATTTGGTTTCGAATTGTTACAGAAAGGATTTGGACCGGAGACAAAAAATTAAGAAACACCACCATTGCCATCTTTGCCTTTGGTGCCTTGAATGTTTTTTTGCTTACCGGTTCTGTAAAAGATTTCTTTCGATTAAAAGAAGCTGCCGTTTACGACATCCCTTCCACTTTGTATGGACTGAATGACAAAGGGGAATATGAACCCATTGCAGAATATTATAAATTTTCAAGGATCCCCGTTCGTTTAGAACAACTAAAACCAGAAGAAACAGCCCTGTCACCAGACAACAGACATAAGGTGATCCAGTGTTTTTTATCCACAGAAGATAATTCCTTTTATTCCCATAATGGAATTGATTTAAAGGGAATTGCTCGTGCTTTTGTCGTAAACCTAATGGCGGGTCGAGTGAAAGAAGGTGCATCTACCATCACCCAACAAGTAGCAAGGCTCAAATTTTTATCCATCGAAAGATCTATCGCAAGAAAAGCTCGGGAAGCATGGCTTGCCTTTTTACTAGAACTTGCTTATCCCAAAGACAAAATTTTGGAAGTGTATTTGAATGAAATCCCTCTCGGACATGGAACGATCGGTGTTGGAGCTGCTTCTAGGTTTTATTTTCGAAAAGAAGTCCAAGATGTGAGTTGGGGGGAAGCTGCTATCCTTGCCAGTCTCACCACAAGGCCCACCCAATTTAGTCCCATAGTCAATCCTGTTTCCAGCATGAACAAGGTACGGGTCGTCTTTCGTAAGTTAGTTGAGAATGGGCGAATGTCTGTTTCCGATGCAGAAAAAGAATATGCAGCCTTAGAAGAATACTATACCAACCTCAACCGTTCCCCAAACGATTCTGCTTTTTCTGATAGGCTAAACCGATTTCCTTATATCACAGAATACATCAGAAAGAATTTAATTCGTTCCATTGGTTCTGGTCGATTGTACAATGGTGGTCTTAAAATTTATTCAACCATTCAAATCCGCCACCAAGAAGAAGCGGAAAAAGCCCTCCTTCCAGCCTTACAAAGACAAACTTTAGAATCCAACCAAAGAGCCTTCCGAAACATTGATGCCTTTGATGATTTGTATGGCAGTGGGTATTCTCTCATTGCCGATTTATATGATCTTCCCGATTTTAAATTCCATATTTCAAGGACGGAACGTACGTTTTCTTCTGCCTACCAAGAGGACATTCGTGATGAGTTCTTCGCCTTGAACTTGTTAACTGGTGATGATTTTCTAGGTGATGTAATTGATAAAAATTACACTTCGCAAACAACAAAGGACCACCTCCTTCCCGTAGAAGGTTCTCTCATTGCCATTAGGCCAGAAACAGGATACATCACAGCCATGGTGGGAGGTTCAGGCTTTCGTTCCGACAACCAACAAATTCGTCCTTTCCAAGCGTTCCGTCAACCTGGCTCTGCTTTCAAACCCATCCTGTATGCGGCTGCTATGGACCATTCTGGCAAAAACCCTGACCCGGAAAAAAATGTAACACCAGCCACACTCTTTGCTGACTCTCCTCTCCAATACTTAATGGAAGACGGAGACGAATGGGCACCGGAAAACTATAGCAGTGAATATTCAGGTTTTATTTTGTTACGAAAGGCCTTGGAACAATCCAAAAACTCTGTGGCGGTCCGCGTTTTAGAACAAGTAGGACTTTCCAACCTAATGGAAAGTTTACGAGGACTATTACAACTTCCCGGACGAGACATTCCTTATAACTTCAGTGTCTCACTTGGTTCCTTTGAACTCACACCATATGAATTGACAAGAGCCTATGCAGCCCTTGCTTCAGGTGGTAAAACAGTAAATCCAATCTCAGTTTTGTATGTAGAAGACAATGCGGGAAATGTGATCAAAGACTTCCGTAAAGAATTCGATGAGGATGACCGCAAACAAATCATTTCGAAAGAAGCAGCATTTCTCATCACTTCTATGATGAAAGATGTGGTAGAAGAAGGAACAGGCCGGGGAGTTTTGTCTTACGGCTTAAACCGCAAAGCCTATGGAAAAACGGGAACCACTAACAACTTCCGAGATGCTTGGTTTGTCGGTTACACCCCAGAACTTGTGACTTCGGTATGGTTTGGATATGATGTGGGAACCATTTCTCTCGGACGCGGGATGACAGGGGGGAAATTAGCGGCTCCCGTTTGGGGGAGGTTTATGGCAAGAGCCCTCGACCGCGAACCTCATATCGAATTTCCTTGGCTACCTGAGGTAAAAGTCACCAAAAAGACGGTTTGTCGTATGTCTGGCAAACTTCCCAGTAACCAGTGCCACGACCTATTTGAAGAGTATTTTATCCCACAGACAGCGCCGAAAGAGATTTGTAATGACCATGGCTCTTCCTGGAACGTAGTTGAGTCAAAACAGAACCTTCCTTCAACGCAAGTCCTTCATACAGAAAAGAAAAAACAGGAAAAAGTAGAAAAACTCACCCCATCCTCCAAAGCTCCGAAACGAAAAAAGTCGGTCTTTAGCGGAGATGAGGAAATCGACTACTAAAAAGGCTTGTCAAGAAGACCGAAAATTTTGATTCTCACAGAAGGGGAAAAGGAGCAGGAATGGCAATAGGTAAGGATTCCATCAATAGCGTTATCGGACCAGGGTCGATATTTGAAGGTAAGTTTTATATCGCAGGTTCACTCAGAATCGATGGAAAATTCGAAGGTGATATCAAAACTGAGGATGCACTCGTTATCGGTGAAACCGGTAAAGTAAAAACAAACATCAGCGCAAGAGAAGTCATTGTATCAGGTACCCTCATCGGAAACATCAAAGCCGAAAACGAAGTAAAACTCGAAGGTACAGGTCGTATGTTAGGTGATATTACTGCTCCTTACTTAGAGCTGCAAAAAGGTGTTGTTGCTAAAGGAAATATCACAATCACAGGCGGTCAGAAAAAAGACGTACGTAAGATTGTGGAAGAATCCTTTGGTGGTATTAAATCTTTAGATACCAAGGATTAAACCATCTTTATTAACACATGCTACTTCGATCACCAGAAAAGTCTACGATCGGTAAGCATGTGTTACGTTGGGGAAACGTAAATGTTATCCAAGTTTCCCCAGGTAAGTATTTCTATAATCTCCAGTCGCAATCCAGTGTCCTACATGGGACGATCGATCTCAACCGAAAACGTTATCGTATCCTTCCCCTTCTCACTTCTTCTTTTATCTTAGCATTTTTACTCTCCATCATCGTAGACAAACAAACTTACGAAGAAAGTTTAATGGAAAAAGAATTCCTGAGTATGTCCACTGAGGTAGAAGAAAATGATGTAAAGGATAAAGAAGCAAAACTGGCCGATGCCAAATACTTACAAGAAACAGAAGATAAAAAAATGGCCATCCTTCGTTCTGCTGATTTGGATGCTCTTGCAGAAAACAAAAATAAAAAACTAAAAGTCACTCAATACAAAGTCAAAAAAAATGAAACTTTATCGGACATCGCACGCAGATTCAAAGTTTCCGCAGAATCCATTGCTGGAAGTTCTGGAATTAATCCAGAAGTATCCATCCTTCCTGGCCAATTCCTAAATATCCCCAACAAACAAGGATTAGTATACAAATTAAAAAAAGGCGATACACTGGCAAAGGTTGCTGACTATTACAAAGTAAAAATCGACGATATTTATTCAGAAAACCAATTGGAAGATTACGATTTATTCAAATCGGGCCAAAAAGTTTTTTTACCAGGTGCCATCATTCCAGACACAGGACCTGTATGGAGAATTCCTGTGTCCTCGAAAGTGATTACCTCTGGATGGGGAACTCGCTCTTACCCTCAATACAAATTCCATATGGCTCTCGACTTACGAGCCAATTACGAATCGGTGTATGCGGCAAGAAAAGGAAAAGTCACGTATTCCGGTTGGATGGGTGGGTATGGCAACGCTATCATCCTCACCCATGACGATAGTTACCAAACCTTGTATGCACATAATTCAAAACTTTTTGTCAAAGAAGGGGATTATGTAAGTGCCGGTAAGGTCATCTCTCGTTCTGGTTGTACAGGCTATTGTTTTGGACCTCACCTCCATTTTGAAGTCATCAAAGACGGAAAAAACGTAAACCCTACAAAAATCATCAAAGGATTTTCTTACAAATGAAATTAACCAATCTATCGAACTTAATGACAAAAAATCCCACCCAAAAACATTCAATTTTTCTAATATTCTTGTTTTTTGTTACAAATTTATTTTTCTCTTGTAGCCCAAAAATTGGAGAACAAATCAACAAAAGGATCGTAGATCCATTCGACGAAACTAAAATCCTAAACGTACATTTTGTGACTACACGCAGAGAAATGACTGTAAAAGACAATTGTGATGTTTCCAGTTTTGGATTCATAACAGACATCAATCCTCATTACGGAATTTGTTTGGTCAATATTCCCGCAAAACATATCATTGGTGATGTTTCTCTCGACAATGCCCAAGACAAAAACCAATTCTTTCAATTCAAAGGTCGTATCAACACGGACGATAAAGAATTTTTAACTAAAATCAAATCTTCTGCTTCTGAGGAAGTTTTAGTTTTTGTCCACGGTTTCAATGTCAATTTTGATGAGGCGGTCCTTCGTGCAGGACAAATCAAATATGATTTGAAATTTCCTGGCGAAGTTGTGGTGTATTCTTGGCCCGCAGGAGCTGATGCCGGCCTATTATCACAAGTGATGGTAAAATCCACTTACGATCTAAACTTCACAGAAGCAAAAGTCAATCGCGAACCATTTACTAAATTTCTCTCAGACATCACAAACCTTGGTAAAAAAATACATTTGGTAGTACACAGTATGGGCCACCAAGTGGTGTTACCCTCTGTGGCAATGCTTGCCAAACAAGGGAAAAAGAAATTCCTTTCGGAACTCATTTTAAATGCTCCTGACTTTGATAAAAATGAATTTGAAATGATTTTAAGTGACCTCACCAATTCTTCTGAGAGAATTACTCTCTATTGTTCGCCTGGAGACAATGCACTGGTTGCTTCCCAAAAAGTCAATGGAGGAGCCCGGGCCGGTATGTGTTTTAAATATTCCGGTGTCGACGTAATCAATGTCAACGAAGTGGACGATCCTGTATTTGGTGTGGGTGGGCTTGGTCATGGATATTATTCTTCAAGGCCCATTCTCACAGACATCTACCAAGTGTTACTTGGTGTGTCTGTTGAAAAAAGACTTTTTATTAGGAAATCAGGTCCCAAAAATGGAGAAAACTTTGTCCTTAGGAAATAACTAAGGAACTAGTAAATCTTCTCCTTTTAATAGGGCACGGTTTGTTTTAAGAGGGACGATTCCCTCTTCTTTCTCCTCAGGTCCCTTAACTTCCTTTCCTACTTCCGATTTTGACACAACCAATTTGAATTTGATTTTCTTTCCTAAACTTAAACTTTCTTTCGCCAATTGGACAAGTCTATCACCACCTGCAATTTGCGGATGAGTAGGATTCGAAAGGGTAGCAAACACCACATGTCTTGCATAAGTCACACCAGGTTTGGATTTTGGTGGGGCCAGAGGTTCCATCGGGATCCAACCAAGTCCTTCCACCCAAACTTCTACAAACTTATGGTTGAAAGTGATTTCATTTGCAGTTTCCGTAGGTAAATAGTTCCAAACCAATCGGGAAGGAATTCCTTTACCACGTAACAATGCCATGGTGACGTAAGAATGTTCCGTGCAACCCCCATTGTTTTTTTCGATTACTTGGGGAGCAGGTTCAAAACTCCCCGACTTATAGGGAATGGAGGCTACATACTCCTGCGTTTTCAATAGTACATCTTTTAGGTTAGAACTCTCTTGAAATAGAGAATTTCTTTTTTCCGTAACCGTGGGTGAATTTATTTTCAAAAACCAATCATCTTGCAGGTAATTTGCAAACAACTTGGAATTTTGATTCTGAGGTATACTTAAATCTGGATCCAAGTTCCATTGGATTTTATACCGTGTGAGTAACGCCCGATAGACGGTAATTTCTCCAATATCCCCCGCTTTCCTACTGGGAATGTTAAGAACTAACAAACGGTTTCCCGATTCATCCACTTCGAGTTTAGAATCCGAAGAAAATGTTTCTTCTCTAAGCACTTGGGATGCCGTATCCTCTTTTGGCAAAACAAAATGAATTTTGGTTTCCGGAAGGTCTACAAGGGCTGTCCACTGGAACTGGTATTCGATTTGATTTTGAATCGGAGAAAAACGAAACACCTTATTGCCATCGGCAACTTCGAGAGGTGTTGTCAGCGGAAAAATAGAATTTCCATATCCCTTCCATTCCCCATAAGTTTTTGTTAATGGATCAAAAATGATATATTGATCTTCTCCAATGGCAGCTAATTTAAATAAGGCTCTATGGGTAACAGGAAACTTGAACTCACCCATACCCATTTGTTTTTTTGGTGAAAATACTTGGACGGTATTTCCCCAAAAAGAAGAGATCAGAAAAATTTCGGATTCATTTCGTTTGGTGATACGTTGTACCGAAGGAAAAGGAAGTGGAATTTGGGAAACCAGTTCCCCGGTATTCCAATTGTAAACCTCCAATTGGTTTTTATCCAACCGGTAAATTTGATTTTCCAAACAAACGATGTCTTTCCAAGACTTTCCTTTGTCCGGCCAAACTAATTTTCTCTGCACAGCAAAGGACTGAGGATTCATTTCCCAAAGAGTATTTGCTGTTTGGAACAGAAGATTCCCACGACACTCGGTCCAACCTGTGACCTTTCCACCTTCCCAAGGAAGGCGTGTCGCTTCTTTTGAAGCTAAATTCCAAACAAGGATTGAAGATTGTTTTGTAGAATCTTTCGTTTGGATAAGAATTCGGCCTTCCGAATACAAAATCGATTCAAAGAGGTCCACGGTTTCTGATTCGAGAAATGTCGGAGGAATTTGCCAATTGTATTGGGAGCGCACTTCTTTCCAAGAGATGAGTTCTTTTGCATATTTTTCTGCCAATAGAGAAGAAAACAAAAATGGGAAAAGTATAACCCAAACTATTTTTTTCATTCGATAATCCTTGCCTTTTTCAGAATGGCCTTTAGAGTTTTTCTAATTTATGGATTCTAAAAGAAAAGGAAGTCTTTTTTATTTTGGAGAAAGAATTCTCCTAGGAACAGATGGCATTGTCACAGAACCTCACTCTCATTACGCCGTTTCTATCTTAGTATCTCTCCGCGGATCTTTTCATTTGTACACAAATCACAATGTCGTAATTGAAACGGAAGGGATTATCATACCGCCCAACTTTTACCACAGATTGGATGGATCAAATTCAGAAATGGTCATCATCCAACTGGATCCAAAATCAGAGGAATACAAACGGATCGAAATGGACCAATCTCCAAAAACAATCGATGCGGATACTAGGTCTAAAATTATAAAAATCGCCGATCCATTGTTTGGTGATACACTCACCTGTGATTCTGCCAGGTCTGTTTACAACCAAATTCTCTCTCTTCTTGGCTCCAAAACGAATCCAAAAAAATATGATGAACGAATTGAAATGGCAATTCAGCGAATTAAAGAAAAAATCCCAAACCCTGTCACCCTTCTAGAACTTTCTGATATTTCGGGAATTTCTACAGATCGTTTTATGCATTTGTTTAAGGAAAATATGGGTATCCCTCTAAGGCAATATCTATTATGGCAACGACTTCACATTGCCGCAAAACTTTTGCAAGGTGGGGAAAATTTAACAACAGCATCCCATGCTGCCGGTTTTAGTGACCAGGCTCATTTGTCTCGGACTTTCAAAAAAATGTTTGGTGTGAAACCTTCTCTATTTTTGGGAGGCCAGTCACTCCGTAAGGTATGTTTTTGCGAGGATTAAAACTAATCACAATTGAAAAGTAAACCCCCGCATCTCATTTTAACAATCCTTAGAAAATTGATTTAAGCAGTTTTATGGGAGAAGTCTTTCCATACTCCCCTAGCTTTCAGTTCATTATCCACTGCATCTTTTAATTCCAATCGGTATCCCAACTCAAAGAAAACATCTGCCACCACAAATAAGGGCGCTGATACTAAAGCTTGGAATAGATTGTCAAAAAGGGCTGGCCTACTTTTTTCAAAAATGAAATGTCCATAGAACTGAGCTCCCCATCCGATCACTTGGCCAAGGCCAAAGATGGTCCAAGCAGTGGTTGCCGGTAGTTGGGTAGTAATCCATTCGGAAGTCAAATACAGTCCTCCAAAAACAAGAGTCGCCACAAACGCAAACAATACATCCAAAGTATAATAGTAACCAAGAACCGCTAGAGTGAATACTAGGGAGGCAGACACATGGAAGCCATTGTATTCAAAAAGACTAAAACGGCTAAGGACAACAAACAAAGTGAAGGTGATTGTTGGCACACCAAGCACATGAACTAGTACGTTACGTTTTTCCTGATGGTAAGCGGAATAAAACGCCATTTCTTTTGCAAATCTCAAGGGAGACCTCCGGGTGTAAAGATCCATACTACCAGAAACAAACCCTTCCGACTTGAACGAACCTGTCATAGGCTAAAAAAAATTAAGAATTTCTTTGGGATTCTAGAAGGAGCTTTCGTAAGGTAAAGTTACGCTGAAAATCAGAAACAAAGTCTTCGATAAGAATCGGAAACCGGTAGGTCCAATTGGAATGGTCGGGAGTTCCAGGTAAGTTAATCCTATGTTTTTCGGGATGTTCCAAAACATCAGAAACGCCGAGGGCCAAATCTTGGAAAAGTTGGATGGAGAAAAGACTACTCGTTTGGAATACAAAGCTAAGTAGTCCAATGAGCGCTTCTTCTTCGGAAGAAGGTCTTGGTTTCCCAATCCGATCAAAGAAAAATTGTAATTTGGACTCTTTATCTCCTTCGTGATTCCACCAATACAACGCCAAACTTGTGTCATGTGTCGACAATACGGAAATTGCATTTTCCCTATACAACTCTTCGGGAATAAAATCACCCGTGGTAAAGGATCTAGTCCAACGAACGACATCAATTCCAATCATCTTTCTTTCAAATAGGGAATCACGTATAAAAGAAGGAACAGAACCCAAATCTTCCGCACAAGGAATCATCGAAGAAAATGATTCAAAGATTTCTAAAATTTTTTCACCTGCCTCTTTCCAATGTTTTTCTTCTTCTTCGATATGAAGTTCAGACAATGGAAATAGTTTTGCCTTGGTCTCCTCTTCTAAGTTTTGGTAGGAAGATTCTTTCCAAAAGTCCCAATAGAAAATATAATGATCGGGAATGAATTCATGGATGAGTCCCAAAGATTCAAACAATTTAGGATCTAAGTCTTCTTTCTGAAATTCTTCTTTGGCAATTCCAAATTGTGGATGGAACCAACCGTGGAGTGCTGTGGTATCGTCTTTCGGGATAGACCAAATCCGATACATTCCAATCACATGATCAATGCGGTAGAGATGGAAAAAATGTTCTAAATAAGACAAACGATCTTTCCACCAAGAGTAGTTTGATTTTTCTAATACTTCCCAATTCAAAACAGGGAATCCCCAAGTTTGACCTGTTTTAGAAAAATCATCGGGTGGGGCACCCGCCTGCAAGTCCAAAATAAAATATTCAGGATGTTCCCAAACATCACAAGAATTCCGAGAAGTAAGGATGGGCATATCACCTTTCAAATAAACACCCACATCTTCGTAATGTATCTTTACCTCAGATAACTGATCATAGGCGATCTTTTGTAAATATACCCAGAAAAGGGCTTCTTCTCTTCGTTTTGAAAATATATATTCTTTGGCTTTGTTTGGGTCTTGGTATTCTTTCGGCCATTCCCACCAACCCTTTCCTTTAAATTCTTCATATAAAAGCCGAAAGGCCGCATAGGAATAACACCAAGGATGTTCTTCTAAAAAGTAAGTAGCCTTCTTTATCGCTTCTTTTTGATTTTCTAAATAGTATTCTCGGATGATTTCTATTTTCAAATTCCGTATGCGAAGGGGATTGTTTTGTAGAGAACGAATCTCACGTTTACGAGATACTTGATTCAGATTTAATTTGTATAAGGAAATATAAAGTGGATCAATCGCGAAAGCAGAGATGGCACTATAAGGAGAGTACCCGAAACCGGTATCGTTGAGAGGTAATAATTGTATGATGCTAAATCCAACATCCTTTGCCCAATGACAAAGCGGATATAGACTATAAATGTCACCACATTCAAAAGAATGTTCTGAAACAATAGAGGGCAGAGATACAAGTACCCCTGCCCTTCGTTGTTTTACATTTTGGAAAGATCCCAAGTCTATTAAGCGACTGTGATTTCTTTCGATAAGTATACGTCTTGGATGGCGTTGAGTAGAGCAACCCCTTCCTTCATTGGTTTTTGGAAAGCTTTTCTTCCAGAGATAAGACCCATTCCCCCAGCACGTTTGTTGATTACGGCAGTTTTGATCGCATCTTGTAAGTCGTTTTCTCCAGAAGCTCCACCGGAATTGATGAGACCCGCTCTTCCCAAATAACAATTTGCTACTTGGTATCGAGTGAGGTCAATTGGGTGGTCAGAAGTAAGATCAGAATAGATACGTTTGTCTGTTTTACCATAAGAAGATTCCTGGTTTAAAACATTGTATCCACCGTTGTTTTCAGGTAACTTTTGTTTGATGATGTCTGCTTGGATAGTCACACCTAAATGGTTAGCTTGCCCCGTTAAGTCAGCAGAAACATGATAATCTTTATCTTTTTTGAAAGCATTGTTTCTCACATAACACCAAAGGATGGTTGCCATTCCTAGTTCGTGAGCCATTTGAAAGATTTTTGAAATCTCAACAATTTCACGACCTGAATCTGCAGATCCAAAATATATGGTAGCACCTATCGCAACACAACCTTGGTCATACGCTTGTTTTACAGTCGCAAACAAAATTTGTTCACTTTTGTTTGGGTAAGTAAGAAGTTCGTTGTGGTTGATTTTCAAAATGAATGGAATTTTGTGAGCGTACTTTCTGGCAACAGATCCAAGAACACCGAGTGTTGTCGCAACTCCGTTACAACCACCTTCGATTGCCAATTTGATGATGTTTTCACCGTCAAAATAGATCGGGTTTTTTGCAAAAGAGGCACCAGCAGAGTGTTCAATTCCTTGGTCCACCGGGAGAATGGAAACATAACCAGTTCCACCAAGGCGACCACTTCCCAGAAGGGTTTGGATGCTACGAAGAACAGGGATGGACCTGTCTGTGGGAGCGAAAATTCTATCAACCCAGTCAGAGCCGGGTACGTGGATTAGTTCTTTAGCGATTTTTGGCGATTTGAATCCAAGTAGGGATTCCGCATCGTTTCCAAGATGTTTCGAGATTTCGTCGAAGTTCAAAGTTGTTCTCCTAAAAAATAAATTCTCGGGTTCTTCCAATGTGACAACATCTTTTTTTGCTCGTCGTCCATCCGCATGGGCTTAACTTGAATTGAGAGGCAAATTTGAGAGGATCAGCACAATTTCGAATGTTTTTTTCCCTAGCTTGGCTTTTCCTCACTCTATCTTTGGGAGTGTGGTGGTGGATTTTGGGTTTCCGTCAGGCAAAAACCATTTCGGAAATTTCTATTAGTGCCGCTCGTCAAGTAGAACTAAACCGAGTCAATCGGATGCTCCAACTGGAAGGATCTTTTTTCTTATCCATGTTGACCCTAGGTGGAGTGACCCTTGCAGTTTTGTCTTACAGAGACCACAAACGCTCCAAACTTATCTCTGACTTTTTTTCCACCGTCACTCATGAAATGAAAACTCCTATCGCCAGCTTACAACTGCAAGTTGAAGTTCTCTTAGAAAATTCAAAAGAGCCAGAACTCAAAAGAAAATTAGAAAAGATATGGAAAGAAAACCAAAGAATTGAATCCCAAATGGGAAATGCTTTTTATCTCGCAAGTCTTATGCAAGGAGAATCCTTGTATATGGAATCAATTTCCATTGCTGATTTATGTGAATCCTACTCCCACCATGAACCAAATTTGATTTGGAATGTATCTGTTCCGAAAGCAACCAGAGTCCGCATTGATAAAAAAGCATTTTTTGCTATGCTTAAAAACTTAAGTGAAAATGCAAAACGTCATGGAAAAGCAAATTCAATAAAACTCTCAATCACCAAAGAAAATAAACAAATTTCTTTTCTCTTGGAAGACGATGGAACAGGATTTGTAGGGAACAAAAAAAATCTTACCCTACCATTTTTACGCCATTCGAAAACAAGTGGGAGTGGAATTGGTTTGTATATTGTCAAAAAATTAATCGAAAAAATGAAAGGTCACTTGGAATTTCCGAACAGTTCGTCCGGTTTTCAGGTGAAACTGAATTTAAAAGAGGTTCCATGAAACCAAGGATCTTACTTGTCGAAGATGATGAGGGTCTCGGCGAAACTTTAAAAGAAAGATTGGAACAGGACCGTTACCGAGTCCAGTGGGCCAAAACGGTAGCGGAAGCTGAAACCCTTTTTTCTCCAGGCCAATTTGATTTGGTGGTCCTCGATCTTCGACTTCCCGATGGAAATGGTTTCCAACTTGCAGAACTTTTTTTGTCCAAAGAAAAAGACATCCCCTTTCTATTTTTAACAGCCCAGGCCGGTGCCCAGGAAAGGCTTCGTGGATTTGAACTCGGGGCAGCCGAATTCATTCCCAAACCTTTCCACTTAAAAGAATTTCTCATTCGATTGGAACGGGTGGTTGCCCAAACTCGCCCCCACTTTGGACAAAAATGGAAAATGGGAGAAAAGGAAATCCATTTGGATTCCTTTTTAGTGAAAAAAGAAGACGGGACTTCTGTATTACTTTCGAAGCGAGATTGTGCCTTACTTGCCCTCCTCCTTTCTGATGCGAGAAAAGTCTTTAGTCGTTCTGAAATTTTGGACTACCTTGTAGGAGAGGAAAGTTTTCCTACAGAAAGGACCATCGATAATGCCATCGTTCGACTTCGGGATGCCTTGGGAGAAGAATCCATCCGTAATGTCAGGGGGGTGGGATACCAATGGGTGGCAGAGATCTTCCCACTAAAATAAGGTTCCTTCCCGTTGGGGATTTCGGGAATTTCGCCGATACTTTGAGTAATGAAACAAGGATTCTTACTTTCCCTTTTATTCGTGCTATCCTTGTTTTCGCAATCTTTAGGTGCCTGGGAAACTGACATCGATTACAACTACGAATACGAAAAAAATGGTCCCTATACTAAGTTTTCTGACTGGGTTCCCTACAAACTTCATAAATGGGAACCAAAGTATTTAGAAGATTTTTATGAGTTGTATAATTTAAAACAACATTACAACGACAATGAAATCAGAAAGAATATCTATTGGCTGAAAATTGCCCTGGGGAAACGGTTTCGTCACCCCAAACACTCGCTATGTGAGACAAAAACAGAAAAGGAATATTATAAATATAGGAACTTGATGTTTATGCATATCAACATTCAAATCATGCGTTCCTATATGAGACTTGCCTCAAAATTTGATAAACGCCATGTATATTTTTACAATTTAGATTTTGCCCATGAACTTAAAGAAAGTTTTGGAGTAGCAGAAAGTTTCTACAAAGAAGCACTACCTTACTGGGAAAAATCAAAAGAATACGCGGACAAAGCAAGTGAAGTTCCAGTGGATTTGGATTTAGGAACCATTGAAACAGAAAGATATGAAATAATTACCGGCAAATTAGACTTTGGTCATATCATTGAAAATCATTTAGAAAGATTGGACGGGAAAAAGAAAATTGTATCTGAGTATTTGGCAAAATATCCAGAAGCAGATGCTAAAGTTTTAGATATTGCCGATAGAGAAAATTAAAATTCCAAAAATAATACGGCAATATCGTCGTGTATGATTCGGTCTTTATCAATGAGACAGTTCGCGATCATTTTTTGAATCAAAGTTTCTGTATTTTCAGATACAGAAATCATTTCGGAGAGTTCTTGTAAAAAGATATCTAAACCTATATATCCACCGCCCTCTTCCTCTAATTCATAAATCCCATCCGAATACAAAAGCAAACGATCACCTGGATCAAAGGTTTTAGAAATTGTTTTTCCCTGCCATGAATCCAAGAGTAAAATCGGATACATTTCGTCTTTCACAAGTTTCATCACTCTTTCACTCTCTTTCCAAAACACAACAGGAGGATGGCCTGCAAAACTAAACTCTACCCTTCTTTCCTTTGGAAAAAGCCGAAGAACACAAGCAGATATATGATGTTTAAAAATGATTGTTTTTAATTCCAAGTGCATCGCAGCTAAAATATCTGCAGGAGTGGATTCTAATTTGGAATGTTTTTTAAAAGATACCGCAGCTATCCCTGAGACTAATGCTGAAGAAATCCCATGACCAGAAATATCACCAAAAAAAATATCAATACAATCATTCGTTGGTTTTTCGTAAAGAATTAGGTCGCCACCAATTTCATCATAAGGCAAAAACCGCGATTGTATTTTTACATTTGGAATTTCACCAAAATCTTTAGCAACCCAAGCTTCTTGAGTTAACTTTGCAAGCGCCAAATCTTCTTTGACATCGGAATAAAATCTTTGCAGGACTTTTTCCTTTTTCATTAGTTTGATTTCGTTCTTTGCTCGCACTAACCCTTGCGAAATAAAACCAGCAACCAAACCAAGTAACCTTTTAGTTTCTTCTGACCAATTACCAATCCGCTCAAAAGTGGTAATTCCAAGAATTCCAATCACACTCCCTTCATCACGTAATCCCACTACTAAAATGGAACGAACTTCTGCTCGTTTAAAAAGATCCAAATGCCAAGGTTCGTCCAACATTTGGGAAGTGTCTGCAATATGGATCACTCCATCGGAAGCAAGAATTCCCAATCGTTCAGGATTCATCTTCGCTATCGGGAGTTTGGTTCCAACTTCAAACAAAGACGGAATTCCATCTAACACCCATTCGTGGGTTACGGAAAGAAATTGTTTGTCAGATGAAATCTCAGCAGCAAAAACACGGTCAGCCCGTGAATATTTTCCTAGTTCCTCCAAGGCAAATTGGATGGCATCAGATACTAATTCTGCTTTAGAATGCACAAAGGTTTTAGAAACTTCTGTCACAATTTGTGAAAACCGGAGGAGACCAGAAAGTTTTACTTCCGATTCCCGGATGGAAGATATTTCAATTTGTTGTCCCCAAATACGAACAAGAAATCCATCCTCCACTTGCCCATGGGAATTCATTAAAAATACACGTTGGTTGCCATCTGACAAATCCACAATGTACTCATAGTTTTCTAATTGGTATGTGCTTTGGATGAATTTACGGAGTAAAAATACGCTTTTTAGCGTAACAAGATCCTTTAAATACTTACCAATGATCTCATGGACAGAAAGATACCCATAAAACTGTGCCATGGCCAAATTACATTCCCGAATGATGCTATGGTTCCAGATGAATTCCATCTGTTCCTCTTCAGAAAGAGAAATCGGCATCGGAATATCGAACTCATAACACCAAATGGCGTCTTTGGAAAGGTGGATAAAGCTCTCTAAATGTTGGTAACGACCGTAATCCGGTTTCCGAGAACTCATCTAGATTCTAACCTCTAGGAATCTTCGGCTACTGCCACAAAAAAAACATACATAATAGAGATTTCAAAAAATTTCCAATTTCTCTTCGAAAATGATTCGATTCCGTTGACCAAATCACCCCTTTTGTAGATAGTATTTCGAAATGGCGGAGGCTTAAATAGAGCAATTTTGTGCACTATTTAAGCAATTGGTTTCCACTATATGCAATTTGTGTAAATTCTGGGCGCGGTTTTCGAATCATTTTGCTTAGAAACTCCACGAAACCCTTATATTTAGGTCGAAATGCCTTGGTATAAATCTTGCATCTTATTGGACATCAGATTACAACAATCAGACCGACCTCTGAAAGAAGGAGAATCAAATGCAGTTCGCAACCCCAAAATTTACTTCCGGAAAGGAAGTGGTTGAGTATGCCAAAAAAAATGGAGTCATTTTCTACGACTTCCGCTTCACGGATATCAAAGGAATGTGGCACCACGTTTCCTATTATGTGAATTCAGTTGATGAAGAAACATTCAAAGGGATTCCTTTTGATGGATCTTCCATTGCTCGTTGGCAGCCAATCAATGCTTCCGATATGCAATTACACCCAGAAATTTCTACGGCTTTTTTAGATCCGTTTACTGCTGACAAAACACTCGTTATGTTTTGTGACGTATGGGATATCTACAAAAAACAATACTATGAAAAATGCCCACGTTCCATTGCAAAAAAAGCATTAGCATTCATGAATAAATCCGGAATTGCAGACACTGCCTATTTCGGTCCAGAAAATGAATTCTTTGTTTTTGACAGCTTACGAGTTCGTGATGAAATCAACTGCCAATACTACGAATTAGATTCCAATGAAGGAATCTGGAATACTCACTCAGAAATTCCAGGTACAAACAATACAGGAAAAATCAACTTCAACTCTGGACACCGTCCTGGAACAAAAGGTGGTTACTTCCCTGTTGCTCCAATTGACTCACAAGTAGACCTTCGTGCTGAATTTGTAAAAACTCTGGAAGCCATTGGAATGGAAACATTCGTAGTGCACCATGAAGTAGCACAAGCACAAGGAGAAATTGGAGTTAAGTTTGGAACTTTGATTGAAGCTGCGGACAACGTTCAAAAGCTTAAATACATCGTTAAGATGGTGGCTCATAAACATGGAAAAACGGCTACTTTTATGCCAAAACCACTTTTTGGTGATAACGGTAATGGTATGCACGTTCACATCTCTCTTTGGAAAGGTGGAAAAAACCTTTTCGCTGGAGATAAATACCAAGGTCTATCTGACTTCGCATTCAACTATGTTGGTGGAGTTTTAAAATACGCGAGAGCATGTGCTGCCTTTACAAATGCATCCACTAACTCTTACAAACGACTCATTCCAGGATTCGAAGCTCCATCCATTCTAGCATACTCTGCTCAGAACCGTTCTGCTTCTTGCCGTATTCCTTTCGTAAGCGGCGAAAAAGCAAAACGTGTGGAATTCAGATTTCCTGACTCAACAGCTAACCCATATTTGGCGTTTGCATCCCTCCTTATGGCGGGTATGGCAGGTGTTGCAGAAAAAATCGATCCAGGTCCTGCACGTGAAGAAGATCTTTTCGAACTTTCTTTAGATGAAATCCGTGAAAAAGGAATTCGTCAAATGCCTCACACACTTCGTGAAGCAATGGAAGAAATGCTCGCTCAAAGAGAAATTTTCAAACAAGGTGATGTGTTTACAGAAAACTTTCTACAAACATACCAACACTATAAGTTTGAAACAGAAATTTGGCCATGGGAAGGTCGCCCTCACCCATACGAATTCCTCACTACTTACTCTTGTTAAGAGAAAAAGCCCCGGCAACCGTCGGGGCTTTTTTTTGTTTACCATTCTTAATCTCTTCAAAAAATGACAAAAGAACTAAAGATTTAGTTCAACCAAACGATCTAAGGTGATAGGGCGAGGTAGCTCAGATGGTTAGAGCACAGGATTCATAACCCTGAGGTCACGGGTTCGACTCCCGTCTTCGCTACCAAAGATCGAGAGGAAAAGGTATGAAAAAAACAAATCGTTTGTTTTCAATTCTGGCTCTGGTATTATTTACTGGATCCCTCCAAGCAGCTGACTTTCCTAAATGTAAAGAGGCGTGCGATAAATTCTATACTTGTTCAGTTCAAGTAAACCCCAATGCAACAGAAGAACAAAAAGCAACGCTAAAACGTGGCTGCGAATTCAACTGCAACCGTCCCAAATACTACAATAAAATTGCAAGCTGCCTTTCTGGTGGTGATACTTGCAAAGCTTTCTCTACTTGCATTATGAAAGAAATGCAAGCCAACAAATAACCAAAGTTCTCTAGTGTAAAACGAAACAAAGGTAAGACTGGTTTACAGTTCTTACCTTTTCTTTTGTGAAAATAAGCGAAACCGACTTAGTTGTCGGTTCCGGTTTTTTGTGTGATTTGTTTGGATAGTGATTTGGCTTCATCCAAACGAAGAGAAAGGATTTTTGAAATTCCAGGTTCCTCGTTTGTGACCCCAAAAATGGCATTGGCTCTGGAAATGGTAGACTGCGCATGGGATACTACAATGAACTGTGTTTTGTCTTTGAACCGGTCTAAAATTTGGCAGAACCGAAGTTTATTTGCCTCGTCTAGAGCCGCATCAATCTCATCTAAGAAACAGAATGGACTTGGTTTCACCATATAGATCGCAAAAAGAAGGGCAATCGCCGTGAGTGACTTTTCACCACCAGATAACAGACGTAAGTTCTGAACATGTTTGCCTGGAGGTTCCGCCATAATTTCCACACCGGAATTGAGAGAATCTTCTTTTTCCGTTAGTTCGAGAGTGGCCCTTCCCCCATTGAAAAGTGTAGAGAAAGTTTCTTGGAAGTTTTGTTTGATCTTTTCAAAGGTTTCTTGGAAAAGTTTTTCCGATTCTTCATTGATTCTTTTCAAAACTTCTTCGATATCTTTTTTAGAGCTTTCAATATCTAATTTTTGTTTTAGATTGTGTTCGTAGATTTCTTTAATATTTCGGTATTCTTCAATCGCCAGTGGGTTGATAGAACCGAGTAGTTGGATTTCTGACTTTGCAGAACGTAATCTTCTTTCCTCTGCCTTTTGGTCAAGTTCCAGTCCACCACGTTCAGTTTCCAATTCGGAATCAGTAAGTGAATAGTCATTGTATAATTCTTCCACTAGGGAATCAATTTGCACTTTCAGTGCGGAGCTTGTTCTTTCTTTTTCAGAAAGAAGAGGCAATAAATTTTGAAACACTTCCTGGTTTTTAGAAATATTGGATTTAATTCCAGAAATTTCTTCCACAAGTGATTGTAAGGTTTCTTTTTCAGATTCCAAAATACGACTCATGGATAAAAACTCTTGGTAAGACTCTGCAATTTCTTTTTCTAAAACTTCGACTTCCTTTTCCAATCCATCTTTTTTTTCTCGGATGACAGACTCTTGTTCTTTCGCACCCAAAATCCGTTTTTGAATTTCGCCAATCCTTTCATCAAGGACAGCAATTTCTTTTTGTTGGTTTTCTAATCGAGAATTGGATTCGAGAAGTTTTTTCTCTAGTTCTACAATATGGGTTCTTGTTTCTTCCCAGTGACTTCGGTGTAAAATAATATTACTTTGGTTGTCTCGAATTCCTCGTGTTAGATTTTCGTTTTCCAAAATTAAATCTTCAATTTCTTGGTCTATGGATTCTTTTTTGGAAAGGATTCCATCTTTATCAAAAAGTAAGTTTCTAAAATCATCTTCTCTTTTCAAAAAACCATTTAGTTTTTCTTTATAACGATCGAGTTGGATTTCACGAAGTTCTGTAATCCCTTGGGAAACTTGAGATCCCTCAAAGTTTGCAATCGCTGATTTTAATTTTTGAGTAAAACTATCTAAATCAGAAAGAAGTACAACTTTGTCGGCATTTCGAATTGCTTCACCTTCACTTGATTCTTTCTTTTTGTTTTCTAACTCTTGGATGAGTTCCAAAATAACGGTTTTTTGTTTTTCTCTGAGGGTGATATGGCGTTTCTCATTCTCTTTGATGCGACCTTCTTTTTCCTCTATGGACTTTTCTTCTTCTTTGATAGAAAGTTCCAAAGAAACACGTTTAGATTCCAAAATTTGAATTTCTTCTTGGAGAGTGGTTTGGATTTCTCTTTGTCGTTCGTTTTCTAATTCAATCGCCCGTTTTTCTACTTCTAGTTTGATTGTGGCTTGGTTTTCTGTTTCTAAGGCAGAAAGGATTTCTCCAATACGAAGTTCATACTCCATAATGAAGGTTTTGTTTTTAGCTATTTTTTCTTTCTGGATTTGGCTTTTGGAAAGATGATCAAATAACTTTTTATCAATTTCAGCGATTTCTCTTTCCTTCGCTTCTTTGGTGGTTTCCTTTTCAGAAATCAAATTAGTTTCGTTTTGGATGAGAGATAAAATCGATTTGTTTTTTTCGCGGATCTCTAGTAAATCTTCGTCAGACTTTTTCATCCGACGTTTAAAATCTCGTAACTTTAAAAATCGTAAATTTTTGTCGGACTCATCTAAATCTGATTTTAGTTTGAAGTATTGTTCTGCTTTTTCAGATTGTTTTTCTTTCACTTCCAGGTCTTTTACCATGGAGTTCATAATGTCTTGGATACGTAGTAAGTTCTGGTTGGTGTCATCCAACTTTTTTGTGGCTTCTTTTCGATCCAATTTGAACCGAGAAACTCCAGCGGCTTCTTCAAAGATGGCCCTTCTTTCTTCTGGTTTGGAATTTAAAATTTGGTCTACTCGACCTTGTTCTAAAATACTATAACTGGACTTACCAATTCCTGTATCGAGGAGAGTTTTTTCGATATCCTTTCTCGTGGTTCTGATATCATTGAGGTAGTATTCGTTTTCTCCGTCTGGATACAAACGACGTGTGATTTTGACGGATGGATAATCAATGTTGAAAAACCGGTCATCGTTATCAAAAAGAATTGAAACTTCTGCAAAACCAGCAGCTCGCCTACTCTCTGTTCCGTGGAAGATAACATCGTCCATCTTCTCTCCGCGAAGTCCCTTGGCACTTTTTTCTCCAAAGACCCATTTGACGGAATCGACTATATTTGATTTTCCCGAACCATTCGGTCCGACGACAGCAGTGAATCCAGGATCAAAATTGATCTCTGTTTCATCCGCAAACGTTTTGAATCCAACAATACTCAGGCTCTTTAAATGCATATATGTTTCGCCGTTCGATTTCCCTGTTTCCCGGTTGACACCACTTGGGAGACATAAGAAAAAACCTTAGATAGTATTATGTCCCAAATTATCGATCCCATTTCCAGTGAAATTTTTGAAAGGAAGCCTTACTTACAAAATTATTTCAGAAACTTCCCAAAGGAAAATCTCTGGGAACTGGGCTCTGCGAAGAAGATGGGAGAATATTATGTCTCATTAAATGGAGAACCCCTCTCTTCTTCCTTCTCTCCCCTCACGCAAGCCGTCCGCCTATTAGATACTTATTCTTTAAAACCAACGGACATTGTGATATTGTTTGGGCTTGGGAATCCTCATTTAATTCAAAAAATTAACGAAACATTGGCACCAGGGCAAATCCTCATTCTGATTGGTGATGATGAAACATTAATTCCTGTTATCTGGGATAAGATACTAAAACCTGTGATGACGGTTCCGGGTCGCCATTTATTCTCCGGCGAACTCTTCTTCCCTTTGTTTTTTAACTACCTAGACTCACTTCCTATCGAACGGGTGAGTGGTCTAAAGATCATTCGTAACCCAACGGACACAAATAGAAATCCCATCTATCGCGAGTTAGAAGAAAAAACACAAACTGTGTTTTCCGCAAAAATGAGTGACCTACTCACCAAGTTTGAATTTGAACGTTTGTGGATTAAAAACTCTATTTGGAATTTGGTTCATGTTGCTAAAAAATCTCCGACTCGTTATCCTATCTCTTCTTTAAAGGATAAGTTTCAAGGACTTACCGCCGTACTCGTGTCAGCGGGTCCTAGTTTACGAAAAAACCTTCCTTGGTTACAAACAGTTCGGGACAAAGTATTTGTTTTCTCCTGTGATACCTCGCTCAAAGTGCTGATCAAAGCAGGAATTCAAGCAGATGGGGTGGTGACACTAGATGCCCAAACCAATTCATTTTTTCATTTTATGGGAGAGTCTTTGAATCAAATTCCTCTTTTTGCCGATTTAGTAAGCTCCCCCACACTCCTGAGAGAACCCATGTTCCAATCTGTGGTTCACTCTGTAACCGCCAAATACCAGGTAGATGCCGAAGGTACACTCATCCGGGAAGTCACAGCTGGAGGCGAGCTCGCTGATCAAGTATTTACCGAAGTGGGAGACATTCAATCCGGAGGATCAGTCGCAACGACTGCTTTTGATATGCTTCGTTATATGGGTTTTACCTCCGTATATTTTCTTGGCCAAGACCTGGCTTATTCCGGAAGGGAAATCCATTCCACAGGGACTCACCACAATGAAAAATGGCTTACTTTACTCGGAAGAAAAAATAGTTTAGAACGAATCAACGAAGTAATCATTCGCAAAAGAGAAACTCGATTTGTTCCCAAGGCACGAGGGGATGGATCTGTTCTTACTGATTATGTTTTGGATTTGTATCGGCACTGGTTTGAAGAATCGGCCAGTAGTGTGACTGAAATGAAGCTCTACAATGTCAATGATGAGGGAGCGGCCATTGCAGGAATCCGGTCACTAAGTCCGAAACAGGCGACGGAGACTTTAACGGAAACTCTCCCTCACAACTATCCTTGGCGTAACCTTCCGATCTGGAAGTTTAGTTCAGAAAATTCCTCTGAATTACGCCCCAAAGGCTCGGAAGAACTACTGAAACGTATCGAGAAGGATATCGAATTTATGGAACAAGGACTAAAGAAATTTGAAAACGATACACATAGCAAGTCCTTTCAAGATTCTGATATCTGGATTTGGATGCGAGGAGAGTCTTATATACGAAGAATGGTGCGTAAAACTGAAATTTATATCTTACGTCATAAAGACTTAGAGTTGGAAAGAAAAAACCAACTGATGGTCCAATCCATCAAAAAAGAAATTCGTTACCTAAAACGAAGTCTTTATCCTATGATGGATTCGTTTCCAGAAAAAGGATGAAAGACAGTATTGTCTTCAAATTCTGGAAAATAATCAAAAAATAACTTTTGAGAAACCACACGATATGCGAAAGGATTTTTTTCCGCATAACCATCTGTATATGGTAGAGCAGGCAATTGGTGAAAGTTGATCCTTTCTTCAAAATTAATAAAGTCGCGGCGTGTTAGTTCTGGTCTTAATTCCAAAGCGGTTTCTTTCAAAAGGTTCCAATCCAATTTAAAACTCATTCGGGCACCGCGAAAGGCAGGAGACCTTTCTAGTAAATTGACGAGGCGTTTCACCGGACAATCCATATGAAAGTATTTGGTTACATAAACTTTCACAAACCGAGCCGCAAGGCCCATCGGTTCCCAAATCAGTTCCGACTCCCTACTTTCCGATTCTTCTTTTTTAATTTCTCCGAGTATCAAATGTAACTCAGGTATGGATTGTCTTCCTGTCATAATGAGAGATGACTCCTCCATTCCAAATTCACCGTAATACAACCATTTGTAGAAGTCCTGGATCTCCGCTTCCGGATGGTCTTCTACAAATTTAGTGAGAAGGAAAAGTTTTTCTTTCTGTGTGAGAGAGGATTCTCTTTCTGTTTGCATTCCTAAGTTGCTCGCAGTTCTTTACCTAACACCAAACGTTTGATGTTTTCTCTGTGAGAATAGGAAATGAGAAAAAAAGTAGCAACTAATACAAAGAAGATGATTGGTTGGTATTCAGAATCTGGAATGAATTTTGTAGTTCCAAAATACCAGATAGGCATGGATAAAGTCGCAAGGATAGATCCGAGAGATACAAATCCAGAAATCTTATAAACGATAAAAAAAATCACAACCGCACAAACGGTCACAATGGGAACAAGTGTCATATAAACACCAAGAGCTGTCGCAACTCCTTTTCCTCCTTTAAAATGCAGAAAGGGAGTGAATGTATGCCCAAGGATGGCAACAGAACCAAGTAGAATTTCCGTAGTGGTCAGTGGATACGGTGATTCAATGTAGGAAGCAAGGATGACTGGGATGGCACCTTTCAGAGCATCTAGAAAAAGAGCGATGATTCCAAATTTCCAACCGATGACCCGGCCGACATTGGTGGCACCGATATTGCGGCTACCGTGTTCGCGGATGTCAATCCCGCGCACTTGTTTGGCCAGAAGAAATCCGACCGGAATGCCACCTAAAAGGTAGCTAATTAGGACTACGGCAAGTATCATTCCTTGCCCTCCTTACCCTCGTTTCTGTTGCGGAGTTCGATCTCAACGGAAAGGCCATCTAGCCCGAACTCTGTTACTATACTCTTTCGGTAAAAACTCAATATATTTGACGGAAAGAGTTTCGTATCATTAACAAAGAATAAAATTTTAAAAGGAATCTGGGAGACTTGCGTGGCGTAATACACCTTCGGAGGTCGGTTCGATGCCTTTTGTACCTTATTTTTCCCCCCCCACTTGCTTAACCAGTCATTTAGGGCACGAGTGGTCAGCTTTTTCTGGGACTTTTCGTAGAGACTCACCACTGATTCGAGGAGTTTGTGGGTTCTCAGTTTCTCTTTGGCGGAAAGGGAAAGAAGCGGGCGTTCCTTTAAAATCGAAAGTTTCGCTTCCATACGGTCTTTGAAATGTTTCCAGGAATTGGATTCTTTTTCGGGAACGAGGTCCCATTTGTTCACTGCCACAATCATGGGTTTGCCGAGTTCCTGAATTTCCCCAAAGATCTTTTTATCAAATTCACCGAGCCCCTTCATAGCATCGATGAGTAAAACGACAACATCCGCTTCTCCCAAACTATGCAGAGTGCGTTTGTAGGAATAAAATTCTAAACTTTCTCCCGTTTTGGATTTCCTTCGAATCCCTGCGGTGTCGATAATTTCCAATTTATGGTTTTGGAAATAGAACTGGTCGGAAACAGAATCCCTTGTGGTTCCAGGCACATCGCTAACTACAGCTCTTTTGTATCCGAGAAAGGTATTTAGTAGTGACGACTTACCTGAGTTAGGTTTTCCAATGATGGCAATTTTACAATACGGATCTTCCGGCATTTTGATTTTATCAGGAAGAAAAAAATTAATCTTTTGGTAAAGAAGATCAAAGTTCCTTCGCCCAAGTGCAGAAATCGGAAGGAGTTCGTTTAATCCCAGTTTATAAAAAGGCTCTAGATCATACTCATCTTGTTCGGTATCTACCTTGTTGATCAGAGTGAGGACCGATTTGTCTTTGAGAACCTCATCTTTTTTTAAAAGTTCGATCAGTTTGTGGTCATACTTACGTAAGTCTTTATGATCGATCACATGTAGGATAAGATCCGAATTTCTCAAATGTTCGAAAGCAATCTCAATAATCTCTCCTGAGATTTCATCGATATTTTCAATATCTAAACCAGGTGTGTCAGACAAAGTGAAAGGTATTTTAAATTCAGACCTTTCGACGGTCTTTTGTAATACATCCCTTGTGACACCGGCTGTATTTTCTGTGATGGCACTTTGTGCCCGGAGGATGGCGTTGAATAACGTGGACTTACCCACATTTTGTCTGCCAACGATAGTTACCACTGGAAGTCCTTTCATTTGCGTAGGTGTTCCTTCATGGCTCTTTCCATATCGATTTTGGCTTCCTTCTTTTGAATGTCGTCACGTTTGTCGTAAAGTTTTTTTGGTTTGGCGAGAGCGACGTCTATCTTTACCAAACGATTGTTTTTAAAGAAACAACGAGTGGCCACAAGGACCAATCCCTTCTCTTTGATGGATCTATCTATTTTTTCGATTTCTTTGGCCTTAAGTAAAAGTTTGCGAGGACGAATTTCCGGATGGTTCGCATAACCTCCGTTTTTGTAAGGAGGGATTTGAAAGTTTTCTAAAAACACTTCTCCATTTCTGACTTTCGCAAAACAATCGGTTAGATTCCCTTTTTTTTCACGAAGGGATTTCACTTCAGAACCTGTGAGTACAACACCAGCCTCGAACGAATCTAATAGTTCGAAATTGAACTTTGCCTTTTTATTGATTAAAGGATCCGTTCCGCGTGGTTTGTCGTCTTTTTTGGTTTTGCCCATAAATATTTACTGTCTGAGGGAATGGTGGATTTGCACCAGTCTAGCAATTTCCGCTCCGATAAGATTTGGCATTGAATAAAAGTTATCCGCCGTAATCTGTAGGGAGTCATGGAACACATGTTCCGCAATGTAGCGAGACCCAAGTCCCACCCCTAAAAATACATAATTTTTGTCCTGGTTTTTCAGTACAGCTTCTTTCATTTTCCGTGTATCAAAAGAGGATAATTCATCTTCGATATAAGTCTTTGCCCTTTGGCCTCGGAAATCAGAAAGAAGGACTATGATCTTTGTTTGGGCATCAGGTGAAAAATACCTTTCACAATTGGAAAGGACTTGGAATTCAGGAATGCTATCCCCATGCCAATTTTTACAGAGAGCACTAAATACTTCTTCCTCTTTTTCTGCAGTGTAGTCCTCTTCTGCCGACTTTAGATTGTAAATGTCAACAGTGTCTTTTGAGTTTTTGATATCACAGAAAGTATGGACACTGGTTTTGATATCATGTTCGTTTAATATATGTAAGCTGACAAGGAGTGCCGAAAGCATGGCAATCGAATACTCGAAGTTAAAGATCCTTCGGCATTTTGACACAAGAAATGTCACTTCCACACCTTTTAGTTTTTCATCATTTTTTTCGATCGTGGTTTTATCGAAGATTTTTGTATCTCCCCTTCCACTTTTGTAAGAAATGTATTTTCTTGCATCCACCCTCGATCCTTCGTTTTTGTACATACGATGGATGTCAATTTCTGGATCAAAGAGTTGTTCTAAATTGAGTTCAACCTCTTCCAATTCCTTTCCAAACACTGACTTAAATTCTTCCAGTCCCACCATGATGGAATAGTCCCAAAGGAGACGGCGTTTTTTTAAAAATTGTTTGTAGAGCTCTTCGGTTCGGTAACCCCAAGCTCCTCCGCCCCCTTGTGGTTCCCCTTGGCCTTGGTTCCCTTGAGTATCTTGTCCATACCAAGCATCAGGTCCTTCTTTAGTGCTACCCCCCGTTTCTGGAGTGTTGATCTCAATTCCTCGTTTGATTTCCTCGCCGGAATTGAGTTTTTTAGCAACACCTGTTAGGGGGTCTCGTTTGTGAAGTTCAGGATCCCACCAATTTTTACGATTTAACCCTGATTCAACGGTAAACGTTTTTTTTTTCTCTTCGATTTCCTCGAAGAGTGTTGAGACCACTTCCACACCGGAAAGAAATCCTTCCAAAAGTCGTTCGAGTTCCTTTCTTTCTTTGGGATCTGCAATTTGGTTTGTATAATAGATCTTCCCACCGCGAATTGCAATGTCTTTAACATCCGCTTGGTTATAACGATAGATATGGTTTTTCCATTTTAGAAGATTGGAAATTCCAAATCGGTAAGGCATAAGGTTTGCTGATCCAATGGTACGTTTCTCCGCAAGTTCCTTTGCCTTCAAATGGAAACGTGCTAAACTTCGTGGCAGAACTCCTTCAGGAAGGTAAAATTCTAGAATTTCTTCTAGGACTTTGACATCTTCCAGTTCTGGAAAAAGAATCGGAGTGAAGCGATTACGAAAGGCACGAGAAATGGTAGTGACCGATTTCGAAACCCGAAAAGACTTCATTCCAAAAACAATTGATTTTTCCGTGAGTTGGACAGGAAGGTATTCACCCGACTCTGGAGGGAGGGTAAGAGAGCGGGCATCGTCGGTTAACATATTCATTTTTTCGACAAGTTCTGCTCCCGCCGATTCAAGTCCTGAGATAAGGATGATATGACCTTTTCGAATAGACCGTGTTAGGGGGCCGTCCACCCAAGTGACACTTTCGATATTTCCTTCTTCG
The DNA here is from genome assembly GCF_000332495.1 of Leptospira terpstrae serovar Hualin str. LT 11-33 = ATCC 700639. Classification (NCBI taxonomy): domain Bacteria; kingdom Pseudomonadati; phylum Spirochaetota; class Leptospiria; order Leptospirales; family Leptospiraceae; genus Leptospira; species Leptospira terpstrae. The sequence goes on from NZ_AOGW02000010.1 coordinate 811,253, forward strand.
GTCGGCTTCAAAGCTCCAACTACATCGGATGTATGCATCCCTTTGGATAACATCACGGACTCAAGTTCAATTCCTGTAAGTTCAGTAAATAGAGGTAAAAATTCTTGTGGGTCTTGGTCTTCACGGTATTCAATGAGAATGTTTTCTTTGGCTTGGATGGCAGTAAATACCTGGTCTAGGAAATGCAAAACTGGTTCTGGGGTGGGGTATGTGGAAAGAAGGGAGATTGTTTTTTTCTCATCCCAAGTTTTGATTTCTTTGTCGTTCCAGAATATGGTAGAACTTTGCACATAACCTTTGGTAGGTACCACTTTGATTCCACCACCAAACTCAGATTCGATGAGTTCTCTTTGTTTGGACTTGTCTTCTTTTTTCCGGAAAGGTTCTTCGAATAAATACAAAGCCTCTCTTGCTGCCACTGCCTTGTCTTTGGCACCAAAAAGAACTAACCTGTTACAATACTTTTGTAAAGTTCTTAAATTGAAGTGGTATTTTTCTAAATCACCCTTTCCAATTTCGCCTGATTTAATGCGCGCTTCCGATTCCAAACTAATCCGAATGATTTGTTTCAAAACATCTTCCCCAAGCATTGGATAGAGTTTTTTTAAGATAAAAAACATTTCGTCGGGAGAATAGGGATCTACATAAACCACAGCAAAATGTTTGGTGATATCAAAGGGAAGGGGTTTTCTTCCTTCAAAACCTTCACTTGGGTTTTGCGTGCCAATAAACCAAAAACCAGTTTTTCCAGTCACTCTTTCCCCACTCCCTTCCAAAAGGTCTAGGTAGTTGGATTCGTAAACAGAGGAAAACCGTTTGATGATGTTTGGTGCACAAAGATTCATTTCATCGGCAACAAAACTAAGTCCCGCAGAGAGTGCATTGGTAAGAGGACCATTCGACCAAGTAAATCCTTTTCCATCTAAGAGAATTCGGTAAGAACCAATCAAATCTTCCGGAAGAGTGTCTTCATTGAAACTAAAACGTAAGGTAGGTTGTTTTCTTAAAGAGTTGATATAATAGATAAGAGCGTTTTTCCCTACACCAGCATCTCCCACGAGTAGGACAGGAATTCCTTCGAGCATGGGGTATAGAATTTTTTGTAGAGTTTGTTTGACCGAGTCGGTCTCGACAAGGCTAGAAGGAAAAATAGGAAACTTATTGGAGTGCGGGAGAACCGGCACTTTCACATCGGCAATGGTTACAAATTCCATATCCTTCAGATTTCTACTCATTTCCTAGGTGTAAACCAAATTCTATTGACCGGTACCTACACAAAAAACCATTATGATTCCATGGATTTCGCAAATAGAATGTATGGGATTGACTCCTCCCCCATCCGTAAGGCCTTTGAGCTAGCACGGACTATCCAAAACCCGATCAATTTGAGTATCGGTCAACCGCACTTTCCCTGCCCACCTAACATCATCGAGGTTTTGACAAAAGCTGCCCAAGACGGGAAAACTTCCTACACCCTAACTGGCGGGATTCCTGAGCTTAAATCGGCTATGGCAGAAAAATACCAAATACAGAATCAAATCTCTTATGCTCATGAAGACAGAATCCTTGCCACATCAGGAATTTCTTCGGCACTCTTTTTATTATTCAATGCCCTTGTCAATGAAGGTGACGAATGTTTGGTGATCTCACCCTACTTTCTTATGTATCCGGCCATGTTAAAATTCTATGGAGGTAAGGTGGTTCCCCTAGAGGAAAGTTTCAAACCCGCTGACTTAGAATCATTAAAATCGAGAAAATTCAAACTCATCATTTTTTCCAATCCTTCCAATCCCACAGGAAAAGTCTTATCCAAAGAACAGTTACGTGCTCTTGCTAATTTAGCGGAGGTCACGGGAGCTTATCTCATTAGCGATGAAATTTATGAACTTTTTGATTATGATAAACAGTTTTTCTCGATTGGGTCAGAATACGAAAAAACAATCACACTCACTGGTTTCTCCAAAACATACAATATGACAGGGCTTAGGCTTGCGACTATCCTTGCAGAGGACAAAGTCATCAAAGCTCTCACCACCTTACAGCAGTATACCGTAGTCTGTGCTCCTTCCATCACCCAATGGGCCGGAATTGAAGCTCTTAAAACAGACATGAGTGCCTATATCCAAGACTACAGAGAAAAACGGGACTTTGTTTATGAATCCTTAAAAGACTACTATCCCATCCAAAAATCAGGCGGAGCTTTCTATTCCTTCTTTCAAATACCTGGAACTGACGAAGAGTTCATCCAAAAGGCTGTGAAAAAAGACCTAATCCTTGTTCCTGGATTTATCTTTTGTGATCAGAAAAATTTTGTTAGGCTTTCCTTTGCCACCGAATGGGATACATTAAAAAGAGGAATGAAGGCCCTACAGGAACTTTCCACAGAAAGTGAATCCTAAAGAAGGAAATAGTTACTAATTTTATGGAGGATTCGAATTGGTTATTCCTTTGGAGCCTATCGACCTATGGAATTTTATTTTTCTTTGGTGCAAGCCTTGCCAGTTTTTATACAACACTCGGCGAACGAATCCTTACTTTTTGTTATGGAAAAAAGAGAAAAGAGTTTAGTGGTTTTAAACGTTGGAATGTGATTTTTACAAAACCAAGCCATTGCCCGTCTTGCGGGCATTTGGTGACAAAAAAACATCTCACACCAATCTTTGGTTGGTTTTTTACCAAAGGAAAGTGTTTTCAGTGTAAAACAGAACTCCCCAAACTCTATCCACTTTCCGAATTTCTTTTCGGTATCGTTGCTATCTTTATATACTTTGTATCTGAAGACATTCTAGGAACCATTACTCTTCTTTTTTTATTGGGCCATCTTCTCATTTCTATGATGACCGACGTTGCCAAATTTTCACTTGATTATGAAAATCTCCCTTTTCTAGTTGCCTTTGGATTTTTATCCAACTACCTTTTGTTTGGTGAAGTGATAAACCTTCTGACACTTTGGGTTTTTCTTGGCTTTTTTGTATTTTATTTTTTGATTTATCTTTTGTTTCGTGGGGGAACGGGTCTTGGAGATGTATTGTTTTCACCTATCTTTGCCGCCATTGCTGGAAATCCTTTTTGGATTTTATATTTCAACTCGTCCTACTTACTTGCCGTGGGATTTAGTTTTTTACTGCGTAAAAAGGGCGAACCGTTAAAAGGAAAAAAGATTCCCATGGGACTTTATTTTTCTCTTGGTTTATTTTTGACTTACTTTGCCAAACTACTCGTCCACTACTACAACTGGGAGGGTTTCTCCATTTATGGAACCATCGAATGAATTACAAAATATGCGTAGGCTTTACACTCGTTCCGTTCTTTCGGAAGAAACTGCAGGTTCAAATCCCTTAGAATTATTCAATCTTTGGTTTTCCGAAGCCAAAACGGAAGGTGAACCAGAACCCAATGCAATGTCTTTGGCTACCGTAGACAAATCAGGGCAACCATCGGCAAGGATTGTATTACTGAAAGGTCTGATTCGAGATGAGTTTCAATTTTTTACCAATTATGGTTCAGACAAAGGAAAGGACATTGCGGAGAACAATAAAGTGGCACTAAACTTCTTTTGGCCAAAACTAGAAAGACAGATTCGCATCGAAGGATTGGCAAGTCCCATCTCCAAAGAAGAATCAAAAGCTTATTTTCAGGTAAGACCAAGAGAATCACAAATTGGAGCTCTGACATCAAATCAAAGTTCGGTGGTGCCTTCCAGGGAATTTTTAGAAGAAAAATTTGCCGCGCTTACCAAAGAATGGGAAGGTAAGGAAGTACCTATGCCCGAAAACTGGGGTGGGTATTCGGTTTTTCCAACTAAAATTGAGTTTTGGCAAGGAAGGGTGGGAAGGCTCCATGACCGGATTCAATTTGTAAGAAAAGAGTCCGGTTGGGAACGTTCTAGATTATCCCCGTAAGAAGAGAAATCACTTCTACTCTCAGGAACGAACGAGTGATTCCCCTATAGAGTATACAAACTCTATAGGGTTTGTATTAACCGTGTAAGTTGAGAAGGTGTCCTAGTTTCGTTTTTTTCGTGTGTAAATAACGAGAGTTTTCTTCGACAGGATCGATTTCAATTGGAACTCTTTCTGTGACGTGCAAATTGTATCCTTCCAGTCCCACAATCTTACGAGGGTTATTCGTGATGAGTTTCATTTGTTTCACACCGATATCCCGTAAAATCTGAGCACCGATTCCATATTCCCGTAAGTCAGGTGCAAATCCCAATTTTTCATTGGCTTCCACCGTATCCAATCCACCTTCTTGTAAGGAATAGGCTTTGAGTTTATTGATAATCCCAATGCCACGACCTTCTTGGCGCATATAAAGTAATACACCATTTCCTTCTTTTTCAATCATTCGAAGGGCATTGTGGAGTTGTGGCCCACAATCACAACGTTGCGAAGAAAAGATATCGCCAGTCAAACATTCACTATGTACTCGCACAAGCACTGGTTTTTCTGGATTGATTTCTCCCTTTACCAGTGCCATATGAATTTTATCATCAATTTGTGTAGAATAAGCTTTGATTTTAAAGTCACCGAACTCAGTAGGAAGGTTTGCCTCCACTTCTAAATGGATTAGTTTTTCTTTGTGCCTACGGTAACGAATTAAATCTTCAATCGTGTAAATATTGAGACCATGGGTTTTTGCAAATTTTTCCAAATCAGGAATCCGAGCCATAGATCCGTCGTCATTCATAATTTCACAAATGACACCACTTGGATATAGACCAGCTAACTTTGATAAATCGACTGCTGCCTCTGTATGCCCTGCCCTTCTTAATACCCCACCAGTCACTGCCTGGAGAGGAAACAAATGCCCTGGGCGAACTAAATCTTCAGATTTGGTATTTGGATCTAAAAGGACTTCTACTGTTTTGGCTCTGTCATGAGCGGAGATTCCCGTTGAGGTTCCGTGTTTCGCATCCACCGAAACGGTAAAAGCAGTCCCGTGTTTGTCGCCCAAACTTAAATCATCCACCATCTTCCCAAGACCCAAAGTTTGGAGTCTTTCTCTTTCCATCGGAACACAAATCAGTCCGCGACCATGGGTCGCCATAAAATTAATTTTGTCTTTGTCCGCAAATTGGGAGGCACAGACCAAATCACCTTCATTTTCTCTGTCTTCAGAGTCGACGAGAATGATCATTTTGCCTTGGCGGATTTCTTCGATTGCTTCTTCGATCGGACGTATCATGGGGGAAGGCCTCTATATACTAAAACTCTGAAAGCCGTTCCGAATTAAAGAAGATTCCCAAAGAAATTCATTGATTTTTCCCCTTTCTTTTGTCTAAATAATCCGGATCGGAGGCCATGTGGAACTGAAACTGAACACAACAGGAAAGATCAAAACCATTGAAATCGCTGGGAAATTTGATATTGAATCCACAGAGGAATTTGAATCGATCTTTGCCAAACTCATCGAACCCAATCCAAGTATTGTTTCCATTGATATGAGCCGTCTTGACTATATCGATTCCTCGGGCATTGGTTCCCTTATCAAAAGTCTCAATTCACTCAAAAACAAAAAAGGGAAACTCATTCTCGTGGGAATGAAACCAATGATTCAAAATGTTTTCAAATTAGCAAAACTAGATATGTTTTTCGAAATCATGACTGCTAGCGATTTTCAATCAAAGTATGTATCCAATGACTCTGATTCCGATATCGATGATTTATTGAAACGAAACTAAGTTTCCGATCTTTGGCTCAAATAATTTTCAATGTATTTAGCCAGGACATCCACTTCCACATTCAACCGCTGGTCTTTTTTCCAAGTACCAGCGTTTGTTTTTTCCATGGTTTCTGGAATTAAGATCAATTGAATATTTCCATCTTTAACATCCACTACTGTCAAACTAATCCCATCTAAAGTCACTGATCCCTTTTTAACAAAATAACGTCTTAGCTCTTCTGGAATTTCTATCCAAAACTCTTCTACCTCTGCTTCAATTTGTTTTCTGCTAATGACCTTTGCCATTCCATCCACATGACCTTGCACCATATGCCCACCAAATCGTTGTCCAAGTGCCATAGCCCTTTCTAAATTAACGGTAAATCCCTCTCCTAACCTAGATAAGTTGGTAAGTTCCAAAGATTTAAAAGAAGCATAAAATTTAAACAAATTCCCCAATTCAGAAAACTCAGTGACTGTCATACAAGCTCCATTGATAGCAATAGAGTCCCCAATCTTTAAGTCTGGATTTTCCCATTCCGTTTCAATAGTAAATTGGATCCCCGAATCAATGGGTTTAATTTCAACTACTTTTCCAATAGTTTCTACAAGACCAGTAAACATAGGCTTAAGTGCTCCTTTGGGGTTTTCTTATGAAAATGCGGTTTGTTCCCACTTGGTATTCCGAAATCAATAGTTCATTCTGATAAACAAATGGAATTCCCTCGGGTAAGGATTTTTTTTCGTTTCGGATTTCTAAAATCCGATCAGTATCTGTCAGTTCAGAAGAAAGGAATGAAGGGAAAAAATTACCTGATTCACATAACAAGGTGTTAATACCAAGACCACCCAGAATTTCTAAAAATTTACCACCATCACTCGGGAGAAGGTTCACTCCTTCAAAACGGGAAACAGATTGGATCTGAGTTTCTAATTCTATGGGAAGAGGATTTGATTTTTCATCTCTTAAGATAAAAAAGATACATTTTTTTTCACCGAACTTTTCTGTGAGTTCGATTTGTTTCGTAAAGAATGTCTGCGATGGGAGGTGGTTTGGATCCAAAACAAACACTCGGTATGGTTGGTAACGATTTTCTTCCAACCTATGGATCTCTGCTGTATCCTTTGTGTATTGTAATAAAGAAGAGATAAGGCCAGAGCCTGCTTCAAAAAAAGGTTCGAGTTCCGTGATTCGTATTCCCGGTTTTTGGGAAAGGATCATTTCCTCAGTAATCCGAAAGTGGAGGGAAGGAGAATCGGTAACCACAGTTCCTGGACCCACGGCAACAGCATCTACCTTGGCACGAAGCAGCTGTAATGCGAGATCTACTTCCTCGGAACTCACCCTTTCCTTTTTTTTATCCTTTGAGGCAAAATTCCCTTCTCTTGAAGTGGCTGACTTAATCCAAACCCAAGGTCTTTCTGTTTGTACCCGCGTAAAAAAACCCTGTAAAAAAGGGAGAGATACTTTAGCTAACATGGGATCAAGTGATACAGATATTCCTGCTTGGGAATACTTTTCCCAGTCCCCCGATTGGACCAAAGGATTGGGATCCTTCCATCCGAGTTTGATTTCCTTTGGATTTCTTTCGATCACCATATCGCGGCAGGGTGGAGTTTTTCCAAAATGGGTACAAGGTTCTAAACTGACAGAGAGGAATTCATCAGAGTTTTTGTTTAGGAACTTCGAATAAAGTTCCCTTTCGGCATGGTTTCCCCCATAATTTTGTGTATGAGCACTTGCTAAAATAGAACCTTCGGAATTGGTTAATACTGCGGAAACGGGAGGATTGGCACCAGTTTTCCCCATGGCCAAAAACCCGAGAAGGGAATGCAGAGAATAAGTTTCCTTTCGTTTCTCTGCATTCATAATTGTTTTGTTATGCGAATCTTTTTTTCCTGAGTTGGTCGTAGATCTCAGAAATCGGAGCGGCAATGTAAATAGAAGAATAAGTTCCCACTATCACACCAAAAAGAAGGACAAAAGCGAAATCATACAATTCCACGGCCCCACCCACAATGATTGCCACAACGGATATCATTGTAGTAAAGGAAGTATTGATTGTCCTTCCTAAGGTTTGAGTAATGGAAACATTGATGATATTAGAAAGTGCTAAATTGTCTTTTCCATGTGCATTTTCGCGAATTCGGTCAAATACTACAATTTTATCGTTAATGGAATAACCAAGAAGTGTAAGAAGTGCCGCAATGATAGGAACACTCGGTTTGATTTGTAAAAATCCAATGAGTGCCAGTGTCATAAGAATATCATGAACGAGGGCAATGGAAGATGCCAAAGCAAACTTAAACTGAGAACGAATACTCAAATACAAAAGAATGATGGCAAGTGTTGTGAGTAGGAGTGTGATTCCTACTTCGGTCAATTCACCACCTACTACCGCACCCACTTGGTCGGCAGAGAGGACTTTTTCTTTGGGAAGTTTGTATTCGTATCTTAACAGTTGGACAAAACGATCAATGGCAGAAGTAGAAGATTCGCGGCTATCTTCTGGAATTTCTTTATACAAAGCTTCAATCGTTTCTAATGATCCAAGTCCAATATCCAATTGATAAATATTCTTTTCTTTTTCTAAAAGAATGACAACCGCTTCAATTTTTTTGGACTGAAAGTATCCTTCCAAATCATTTCGTGTTTTGTCTGCCGGAAGTTCTACTACGGTTCTAAGTCCACCGTTAAAGTCGAGTGAGTGTGCAAATCCACCATATTTGGCGAAGGTGACAACAAATCCGAAAACAATCGCAAGGAAGGAAAAACTAAGAGTAAAGTATTTATACTTTGTAAAATTGATATTATGCATTTGTAGTCTCCTTTTTCCCAAAGAAGAAAGGTCTTAAATTCAAGTGGTGAATGCCAATTCGATTCACTGTTAGTTCCATAAATAAACGTGAAAGGAAAAGTGATGTGAAAAGAGTAGTCACGATACCCCAACAAAGTGTAATCGCAAAACCTTTGATCGGTCCATTTCCAAGACGAATCATTAGAATTCCCGCAATGAGTGTGGTGACGTTTGCATCCATAATGGTCCAGAAAGCGTTTTCGAAACCACGAGTGACGGCAATCGAAAGTGCTCGGCCCTCTTCTATTTCTTCTCGAATCCTTTCATAGATAATCACGTTTGCATCTACAGCCATACCCGCAGTTAAAATGATCCCTGCAATACCTGGAAGTGTTAACGTAAAGTCCATAAGTGTAAGAAGTGCAGCCAAGATAATGATATTCACTAACAATGAAAGGTCAGCAATAAACCCACCTAACCTGTAATAGAATATCATATATACCATTACTAAAAAGAATCCAATGGCAACGGCTTTTACACCCACTTCAATCGACTCAATTCCTAGTGTCGGTCCAATGAATCGCATTTCCAAAACTGATAAAGGAATAGGAAGTGCACCTTCTGAAATTACGTTTGCCAAACGGATGGCTTCTTGTTCGGAAAAACTTCCCGAAATTTCAGCACGACCACCAGCAATCGGATCATTAATGACTGGATTGGAAATCACTTTATCTCCCCAAACAATCGCTAGGTTACGTCCACGATTTTGGGAAGTAAGATCAAAAAATTTCTCAGCGCCATTGGGAGTCAGAGTAAAACTAACCATCCATCCATACGAATTGGAATTATAAGATGGTTGGGCATTGGTCATATCATTGCCAGAAAGAGCAATTTTACGTTCCAATACTACGAAACTACGAGGAAGGAGAGCAGACTTTGCAGAATTTCCCCGAGCCCACATCGCATACACTTTAAAGTCTTTAGGGATATTATATTTTTTTTCCAAACCTTCTAAAAACGCATCCTGTGCTTTTTTCCCGGCTTTGTTTTTTACGAGTTCTTGGAAAAGATAGATATCAGTGTTTTCTCGTTTGCCCAAATCCATCATCCGACGTTCGCTATCGGCAATTTGACCCTTGTAAACAAAAGGTGTTGGTTCTTCCAAACGATACTCAACCGTTTCTGTGTTTTGTAAAATTTCTAAGATGGCAGCAGAATTCGAAACACCAGGAAGCGATACTTCAATGGCATCTTGTTCTTTTTGGATACGAACTTGCGGTTCTGTTAGGTTTTGCGTAGTAAGACGATTGTCGATAATCATCTTTGCTTTTTCCAACTCTACAATCTTACGCATGGGAGAAAGGTCAAAACTAGACTCAATTTCAGTAAGTCTTGATTTAGCCTTTTCTTTATCTTCTGGTTTTGCGGCAGGATTATTTAACGTTAGTTTGAGTTCAGTCAACTCTTTGGCATAGAGGTCTTTGAGTTTGGATGTATAATCATCAAAATCTCCTTTAAGAACAACCCGCATACCGCCTTGTAAGTCGAGACCCAATTTAATCGATAAAGACTTACCACCACGAATGGTTTCTTCAATCCAAGTTGGCTCCAGTTTGTTTTTAGATTCGCTAACAAGTGATTGGTTCTCTTGAGAAATTTGGTTAATTTTTGCGGAAGTAATAAATCTTCCTTTAACAATATAAAACGGATTTTCTTTGGGAGGGAGAGTGTCTTGTGGTTCGATCGTCCAACCAGAAGCTTTACCGTAATCTTTTGCCCAACGTTCAAAGAGTGCGTTTACCAAAACTTTTTGATCAGCTTCGGGAAGTGCATACACATCTTCTCTTACAACGATCTTTAAACTGCGATAGGCAAAGTTCGGATACAAAATTGTAAAGGAAACCGCCAGAATCAAAAAAGGAAGAATCAATAGTCGATACGATTGCAAGTTAGTTTGCTCCTAAAATTATTATCTTCTATAAGAACGACTGCTAGATCCCGGGCGAGCAGATCTAAGTCTGTAAAAAGCAAAGAGTATGATAATCCCAAGGATCATCATCGCTTTTTTATATTTAGCAAAAAAATCAGAGAAATTAAACAGTGATTTTCCCGTTTCTTTGTTTGAGGTAAAATTTGGTGTTGGATTGGAACCTTCAATTTTTCCTACTTTCAAATCAGCAGAAAAACCAGGAAGTCCTGATGGTTCCACGGACACATTGGAATCCATCCACAATCCATTGGGAACTACTTCCTCTTCCTCTAACACCGCAGTTTGTTTTTCCAAATTAGGTAAGGATTTATCCGTTACTGCAGTATTTGCATTCGGATTGGCAGCCAAATTGGTGTTTTGCGGAAGAGATTCCGTCGTTGCGAGTTGGTTTTGTTTGGATTTCTTTTTAGATCTCTTCTTTTTTCCCGTAACTGGTGCAGTCGTAGTCACAACTGTTGTTTGTTTTTTTGTTGTGGTAGTGACAGCTTCTTCTTTCGGTTTGGTGGTAGTAGATTTAGGTTTGTCATTGACCTTATCTAAAAAATCCAATCCCTCTTGCGAAAAGAGGGAGATCGAAAAACAGAAGGTTAGGGAAATTAAGAAGAGATGTTTCATCTTAGGCTTTCTTCTTCAGAATAGCACTAGTTTCAAATGTGATGTTTGTGTTCGCAGCAACACTCAAAACAACAGTTTCGTTATTGTCTTTGAACTCAACAATCTTACCATGGAGACCACTATTGGTCACAACATTGTCCCCTTTTTGGAGATTGGTGATCATCTCTTTACGTTTCTTCTCTTCTTTTTTGTTCGGAAGAATCACGAGAAAATACATGGCAACTAACATAATCGGAATGATGATGAGTGACTGTAGAGACGACTTTGCACCCTCTTCTTGGGCAAGGATTAGGATATCTGGTGTTAAAAAATTAAAATTGAGCATAGCTATTTATCCAATGTTTATAGGCCTTATGTTAAATTCAATGTTTCACGAACGAATCGGAGAACTTTTTTCTCGAGGATCGCCCCTTTCGCCGTTTCGTACCCTGTTCGTATATCATTCACGGCTCCGAGTAAAAACATGGCCACCCCTGCGTTTAGAGCGACCATGGCAGTCCCACCTGTTGATTCCTTTGGATCGAGAACAGCTCGAAAGAGTGATTCCGCTCCTTCTTTCGAAGAGGAGAACACTGTATTTCTGTCCAATTCCTTAGAATTTAAGCCCAATTCCTTAGGATGGAATGCCAATTCCTTGGTATCTTTTCCATCAAAATAGGCATAATCAGTCCCTTCAAAGATAGAAAATTCATCCAATCCATCCTGGGAATGGCAAACAATCGCACGTTTGGAACCAAGCCTTCCCAAAATTTCCGCCATAGGCAGACAAAGTGATTTGTCATAGACACCCACCATTTGGTGCGAAGGTGAAAATGGATTCGAAAGAGGCCCGATCAAATTGAAAAAAGTGCGAAATCCGAGTGCGGAACGAACAGGTCCTGCATACTTCATTGCCGGATGCCATGCCGGAGCAAACAAAAACACAAATCCTGTGCGGAGAAACTCTGATTCTGAATCTGCCGTAGACTGATCTAACTTGTATCCTAAACCTGAAAGAATATCAGAACTCCCGGAAAGGGAGGAGACAGACCGGTTTCCATGTTTGGCAACCTTAAATCCAAGGCTTGCCAAAGTGAGGGCAGAAAGTGTGGATACATTCAATGTCCCTTTCCCATCTCCTCCCGTCCCACAAGTGTCTAAAAAATCAAAATCAAATTTTTTAGAAGGTCGAATGGCATGGTGACGCATGGCCCGAACAAATCCGTACAATTCGTCCGTAGTTTCCCCTTTCATCTTCATAGCAGTGAGAAAAGAGGCAAGAACAGGCTCAGTGACTTTCCCATCCATCACCTCACTTAAAAAATGTTCTGCGTGACTGTCGACCAAGTGGTGTCCGGAAACTACTTGTCCGAGGATCTCCTTAATTGTGGGAACGGTCATAAAAAATCCTTTTTAGGTTAGAGAAAGTTAACAATTGATAATTGGTCACAATATAACGAAGTCCAGAAATGACTGTGATCAGTGTTGTAAATAACATTCCAAAATAAGGTACAAAAGAAGCAATAGAATCAAAAAAATCTTTAAAACTTAGACTTTCAGAGGTTCTAACAAGCGCACCAAACTCATTTGCATGTTGGGAAGCCACTTCAAATGTAGAGTATCCTGCAAGTTTTCCCATAGCATAGGTTTCATTAATCATGGCTCGTCTTTTGCCAGAGATTAACATAAAGACAACTAAAATCATAAGGATGGCACCCATCTGGAAAGCAGTTTTGACTTTTCCCATCATTGTGGTGCGAAGGCTTTTACCAGAACGAACGGCAATATAACGAAGAAAGGTGATAAGCATATCTCGTGCGATGATAAGAACCACCATCCAAACTTCGATAGGTTCGTGGATGAACAAAAAAGTGACAAAACAACCGATGACTAAAAACTTATCTGCCAAAGGATCCAGGAACTTTCCAAATTCTGTTTGTTGGTTCCACTTCCGTGCCAAATATCCATCCACTAGATCCGTGAGGGAAGCAAGTGCAAAGAGAACAAAAGCAAAAATTTGGTATTCCCATTCTTTTTGGAAAAGAGCAAAGATAAAAAAAGGAAGTGCGAGAACCCGAAGAACGGTAAGTAAGTTCGGAATATTGGCAATGGTTTTCCAATCTTCCACTATGCCACCCAAGTCCCTGCCATATCTAATTCAAAGAAAGAGTCCACACGAACCTGACCGAATTGGCCCAGTTTCAAACCCATATCTTCCACATAGACAATTTCATCAATTTCAGGAGCATCTTGGAAACGACGAACCATGGCTCCTTTTTCTAATACTTCATCCACGACGGCAGGATAGATTTTTCCAATTCGATTTTGGTGGATGGTTCTTAAAGTTCCAAGATAGGCATCACGCACCAAGTTCACTCGGCGTGCAATTTCTTTGTCCTTAATTTGGCCATCCATCGTCGCACCCTTTGTTCCTTCTTGTGGGGAATAAGGAAATAGATTTACCTTTTCTGGTTTTACATCTTCGACAAACCGAATGATCTCTTCCACATCCTCCATTGTCTCTCCAGGGAAACCAAGAATAAAGGAAGTGCGAATTTCCAATTCAGGGCGGAGGTCGCGTGCTTTTTGGAATAATGATTTAAAGTATGAATATTCGCCCGTTCGGTTCATCGATTTTAAAACGGATTTGGAAACATGTTGTAAAGGGCTTTCCAAATACGGGGCAATTTTAGGAATTTCTTTATAAAGATCTAGTAACTTTTCTGTTTTTTTGTCAGGGTAAAGATAAAGAAGTCTTAAGAGTTCGAGTCCTTCCACATCGGCCACAGAACGAACCAAATCCAAAAGTTTATCCGTATCCTTTCCATAAAACACAGTGTCTTGCGATACAAGACAAATCTCTTTCGAACCTGCTTTGACAGCCCGTTTTGTTTGTTCTAAAACATCAGTACTATCTGTATCCCGATACTTTCCTCGTAAATTAGGAATGATACAAAAGTTACAACCTCGGTTGCAGCCATCGGAAATTTTTACATAAGAGTATGGTTTGGAATAGTTTTCAATTCCTTTGCTAGTGATAAGCCTGTCCAAGAGATCAGCATTGAATTCGGTTAGATCTTTGAATTCGAGGGGAAAGTTTTTACGGAGGATCTCTCCTGCTTTATCATACTTTCCGGTTCCAAAATGAAGGTCCACTTCGGGAAGATCGTCGGAAATTTCTTTTCCCGCACGTTCCGCAAAACAACCCACAACCACTAACTTTTGTTTGCTCTTCTTTTTGATATCGATAGAATCTAAAATGGTTTGGATGGTTTCTTTTGTAGCATCTTGGATAAAAGTACAAGTATTGACTAAATGGAAATCACTGGCTTCAGGACCTGCCGCAGGAAGGAGTCCTTCCTTTAGAAGCGACTGGTGCATCGCCATTGAATCAACGGTATTTTTAGGGCAACCGAGAGTCGTGATAAAAAACGACTTCGGTGTCTCTTCGGTTTTTTCCTTAACCTTCGGCATTATTCGCCTAACTCTCCAATGATGGATTGAGTGGAATCATAAGGATTCGGCTTACGAATGAAGATTTTTTTGACAAGTTTCCCTGGTTTTCCAAGGACAGATCGTTCTTTTCCATTTTGAACCATTTCTACGGCTCCACCGTCACCCACTTTGATTTCAAGTCTGTCTCGAGCTTCTAAGTGTTTGACTTCCCCTGCAGAAACAAGTCCTCTTTCTCCCATCTGACCATCTAATACAAATTCTACGTAACTTGGTTTCGAGAAAAAAAGTGTTACTTGGATTGGCACATCTCCCACAGGAGATTTTACCGCGGCCCCTTCTCTTTCTTCTTTGAGTGTCACAAGAACCTTAGCAGACTTTTCAGTAACTGCTTGGGTCACAACTCGGATGTCACGACGAAGAGAAGTTAGTTCCTCAATACGGTAGGAAAGAATAGTTTCCTCACCTTCTGCAGTTTGGAAAAAGTATACATTTTTCTCAGGAAAAATATTGAAACCAAGGTTTGCTTTTCCATTGGAAACACCTTTGATGAACATCTTACACTGTTGGTTGTTTACACTAAAACTCACACCACGGTCTTCCGTTAAAATAAATGGTACACTCGCGTTTTCAGGAACACTTTGAGAAACAAAGTTGATTCCTGATGGAATGTCGGAACTAGCAACTGTCTCAACAGTAGAACCTACTTCAGTCGTTTCCTCGTCCATAGATCCAGAGCCAGAATCTTCAAAACTAATGTAGATAATGTATGCTGAGATCACAAAAAGGAAAAGGGAAACAAGGCTTATGATTTTATTGCGATCTAAACTGAAAGGAGTTGTTGTCGGACGAGTGAGTTCTTCCAGAGGGGCTTGTGATTCTTCTATTTGTTCTCCCCGATAAAGATTCAGTAACATGGCAGAATCTAATTTTAAATAACTGGCGTAGTTTTTTAAAAATCCAAGAGCAAAGGTTTCTGCGGGGAATTGAGAATAATCTTCTGTTTCTAAAGCGATGATGTACTTGGCTGCAATATTTGTTTCTTTGGCTACATCTTTGACAGAGAGTTTTTTATCTTCTCTCGCTTCTCGTATGATTTGACCGACTCGTTTTGTGTTCAAGATGATATCCTCTTAGCTTAGTTTTCGGATACAAGTGGGTTGTTTACAATTTTAGCGTTTCCGCTCATGTGAAAATTGAAAACTCCATCTTGGATTTCTTCAGAAAAATTAATATTGGAAAATGAGATTGTGGTTACTTTCCCGCGTCCATCGGTAGCCACTGCTTTTTTGATTAGGTAAGATTCGGAATCAACAAAAAGTTTCATCTTTTCAAACCCACCAATCTTTTCTCGTTGGTCGAGATCCAAAACAAAGTATTTTGCCGTATCTCCCATAGAACGAGGTTGTTCGATGGTATCAAATTTATAATGGTATTTACGAAAAAGACGATTGAGGCCATCGGGACTGTTCGTTGTAAAGATGGGACCCGAAGTATTTTTACGATCAAGAGTTAGGTCTTGTTTACCTACAGCACCTAACCTCTTGATAAAGATATGAAGAGTTTTTCCATCAGATACAATTTCGTCCCCTTCCGGTTCTGCAAAGTTGTATCTGATTTTGCCGGGACGTTTGTAAAAACATTTCCCGCGCATCTGTTTTTCCTTTTTGTTGTCTTCTGTTTTGATGAGAAAATCAGCCGAATAGGAATTGATATCACTAAAGTTCTTCTTTATCTTTTTCACCACTTCGGAGGGTGAGTGCCAATTGTGAGCCGGACTTGTTTGGGCACCGAGAGACACCCCAAATACAAGTAAAAAAGATCCGATCCATACTTTCATAGTTTCCCAGTTTTTCAGACAAAGTTCTCTTGTCGATGATTTACGCTGAACGCAGGATTTCCCGTGGTTTGGCCCCGATTTGTGGGGAAACATAACCACGCATTTCCATGAGTTCCATAAGCCTTGCGGCCTTGTTGTATCCGATCCTCATCCGGCGTTGGAGGTAACTAGCACTGGCTTTTTTTTCCGTGACAACGATATTCCAAGCCTCGTCAAAAAGTTCTTCATCTTCATCGGAAGCCATTTCGACACTGGTTTCATCCTCCCAATTCATCTCCACATACGCAGGAGCCCCTTGTTTTTTAGCCTCTTCCACGATGGATTCAATTTCTTTCTCTTCAATAAAAGGAGCTTGGATTCTTTGGAGGTCACTCGAAGTCGGAGACCGGTATAAAAAGTCTCCTTTTCCGAGAAGGGTTTCGGCCCCGCTTGTATCAAGAATGGTTCTAGAGTCCGTCTTTTGTGCCACTTGGAAGGCTACCCTTGCCGGACAGTTTGCTTTGATCACCCCGGTGATCACATCCACGGATGGCCTTTGGGTTGCCATCACCAAATGGATTCCGACAGCCCTTGCTTTTTGAGAAATCCTTTGGATTTGTTCTTCGAGATCCTTTCCCGAAACCATCATTAAGTCCGCAAGCTCGTCAATAAAGATCACAATGTACGGAAGTTTCTGAAAGCCTTTGGCATGGGCATACTCATCCACTTTTTCATTAAAACTTTTGAAGTCCCTACTTTTCAATTGGGAGATCATTTGGTATCGACTCTCCATTTCTTGAATGGCCCAAGAAAGTGCCTTGGTTGCTTTTTTCGGATCGGTGATCACTGGCATTAAAAGGTGAGGAATCCCTTCATACAATGTCATCTCCACCATCTTCGGGTCAATCATGATGAAGCGCACTTCTTCGGGAGAACGAGTGCAGATAAGACTGGTAATCATCGCATTGATACTCACCGACTTTCCAGATCCCGTAGTTCCCGCGACGAGTAAGTGCGGAAGTTTTGCGATATCTATCATCACAAGTTTTCCCGAGATGTCTTTTCCAATACAAATCGAAAGGTCTTTGGCCTTGTGTTGGAGGATGGTATCTTTTAAAATTTCAGATAAAAACACATCTTCTCGAATCCGGTTCGGAACCTCAATCCCGATGGAAGCCTTGCCCGGAATTGGTGCCACGATCCGAATGTTTTTTACTTCTAAGTAGGCTCTGATTTCATCAGAAAGTGAAACGATACGGTTGAGTTTGATCCCATTAGGAATGGTGATCTCATAACGCGTGATAATCGGTCCTCTTTCTTTTGTAATCACTTTGGACTCAATTCCAAAATGACCTGTAGACTCTTCGATTTTACGAGAGATCAGATCCAGTTCTGAATCATTTTTTAAAATATTGGCCACAGGTACTTGGTGAGACACAAGTAACCTAGGCGAGATATAATACTTTCCTTTTTTCAGTTTGGGTTTTGGAACCATGGAACCAAACATTAGTTCTTGCTCTACTTTCGGTTCTGGTTTTTTCTTACCAAAATTTCCAGAACTTAAGTTAGAGCGAACAAGAGGAGATGCCTCTTCCACTGCCAAAGTTTCGAGAGTTTCTTCTTCAAACTCTTCGGAACTAGAATCTATTTCTTCTTGTGACTCATCAGATTCACTACTTTCATTTGCATCCCAACCAGTTTCTTCTACAAGAGAAAGACGCACTGATTCTGGAATTTGGATGGCTTCTGTTTTTCCAGGAATCTCTTCCTCTTCAGAACCCATAAGGACTGGCAATGCCGATGGGTCGTCATAGGAACCATCCTCTTCTGATTCAACGTCCTCAACTTCTTCTTCATAAAAGTAAGTAGGAGACTGAAAACTGGACTTTTCGAACCGTTCGTCTTTTTCACCAAACAAAGGTTGAATTGGTTCTAATTTAGGTAACTCCAAACTAGTGAGGTCCGCAATTGCCTCCCCTTTTGGTTTCCATTTTGCTTCCGGAAATTGAAACAGGATTTTGGATTCCCGTTCCATTTCCTTTTCTTCCAATTCCTCGGTAAGACGTCTATTGTCTGTTAGTTTTAATTTAGAAATTAATATTTCATTCCGTACATTTTCCGCAAGAGAATCCAATTTTGATTCTGATTTTTGGAAACGAAACACCTTACCTGACTCGTCAAAAAAACCTTCAAATTTGGTAACATTTCGGTAACGAACCGCTGGTTTTTGTTTGGATACTATCGAATGATTCAAACCTTCTTTATCTTTCGAAAGCCCATCTTCGTTACGGAAACGGTCAAAATCCATTCCTGTTTTTTGTCTATATTTCCCAGGATTTTCTTCGGCGACTACATTCCAAAAATGACTCGCGATATCTTCTTTGGTTTCTTCCTCTGTTTGGACACTAAACCATTGTTTGTTTCGAATCTCTTCTATGGGGGCGCGGCGCGTGGATACCACTGATTCCAAAAATTGAGGAAGTCTCAAGTGAGGGAGTTCCTTTCGTCCGCCCATCAATCGATAAATTCCATTGGAATATTTATGAATGGCATCAAAGGTAAAAGACCAAGCTCCGTCTTCAAGCCAGATCACGGCAAAGTATAAGTATAAAAAGAATACGACAAGGATACGACCCGTCTCTCCAAAAAGATAAGAAAAAACCCAAGAGAAAAATTGGCCAAGAATTCCACCACTGTCCCCTACATGACCTAGAGGAGTTTCAAGTAAATGCAAACTCACTGTTGTTGCCACAAGGAAAAGAGGGAAAAACAATGCTTTGCCCAGTCTGTCGAAGTCAGGATTTCGCAAAGAAAGGACACCTAACATCAAAACAAATCCAGCAAATAAAAACGAGGACTTCCCAAAAAGATAAAGAAGTGTAAATGCGATGTAATGCCCAAGCCTTCCAAACCAATTGAAAAGCGACCCGTCTTCTCCTTCCTGAAACGAAAAGAGAGACAAAAGTAAAAACACACCGGAAAATACTAATAGATACGGAAGGAAGTCTTTACGTGGCAAAGTCCATCCCCATACGGATTTTTTAGGGTCCATACGGGAAATATCGGCCGGTTTTGAGACATAGGCAGAAAAAAAATGGAAGCGAAAAGGCTTTCTTTAAGCTAAGAATCTAACCCTTAAAATTCGTAAAATTGGCATCAAAATTGAAATTGGCGTTGCGAATCGCCGCCATCACCTCTTGCAAATCGTCCTTTTTTTTGCCCACCACCCGAACCGATTCCCCCTGGATGGTTGCCTGGACTTTCAGTTTTTGGTCTTTGATGAGGGTGGTGATTTGTCTTGTTTGGTCTTTGTCCAATCCATTTTGGATCTTTACTTTTTGACGGACGGTTTGACCCGTAGCCGGCTCAATTTTGGATTCAAAATCAAAGGCCTTTAGACTAATTCCCCTTTTTGCCATTTTGGTAGTGAGGACATCAATCACCTGCTTTAGTTTGATCTCATTTTCTGAGGTCAAAACTAAGGTGTCTTCCGTGAGTTTGATTTCTGAATTCGATCCTTTAAAATCAAATCGTGTTTGGATTTCTGTCATGGCTTGTGCCACGGCATTCTGCAATTCCGGTCTTTCGATTTTTGATACAATGTCAAATGATGGATCTTGTGCCATATAGTTTACTCCTAACTGATTCTTATTTATCCTAAACTCTTTTTGGCAAGGCCCAAAGCAAAATCCAAAGCGGCTTGTAAACTTTCAGGTTTTTTGCCACCACCTTGTGCCATATCTGGCCTTCCGCCCCCTTTTCCATCTAACAGAACTAAGGTTTCCTTCAAAAGGTCACCACAGTGGATTCCCCTTTCGTTCAATACCTTATTGCACATAAAAACAAGGGAACTTGTTTCTCCCTCCACCGATCCAAAGAGGCAAAGAATTTCTGGTTCTTTGGCTTTGAGGCTATCGGCCAGGTCTTTGAGAGACTTGGCATCCACAGAATTAAACATTTCCGTAACCACTTTTCCTTTCGAAAAGGAATGGGCTTTTTTAAGAAGTCCATCGACAAGTTCCGGATTCATCTGGAAGCTCAGTTGTTCTTTTTTCTTTTTTGCCTTAAAGAGGGCGCTGGATTTTTCTTCTAGTTCCGTCTCTAAACTTTCGCGCAGTGTGCGCAAAAATTCCACAGCTGCATTTCCTTTTTTGGAAAATAAATTTTGTAAGTCTTCGGGTGCGGGAACTACAGTCGAAATTCCAAATTCTTTCAGATCACCAAACGTTTCTTTGGCGTTTAAATTATGTATTTCCACTTTTGCGGCCAATGTTTGGAACTGAGACAAAAAGTATTCAATCACTGTTTCCCCACAAATTGCTTCGACCCGTCTATTTCCTGCACCGGGACTTCCTTCTTTGATGATGGCAAAATATCCAATTTCTTTGGTGTTGGAAACATGAGTTCCCCCGCAAAATTCTTTGGATTTATCACCCATAGAAATCACGCGAACTAATTTTCCATATTTCTCATCAAACATAGACAAAGCACCAGAATGTTTCGCATCTTCAATGTCTAAAACTTCTGTTTTCACAGGGATGGAAGCATTCACCGCATCATTTACATCTTTTTCAATGGAGATGATATCTTCTAGAGAAAGCGCCTTGGGATGGGAAAAATCAAATCTTAAATAATCAGAGGAAACGATGGAACCTTTTTGTGCCACATGGTTTCCTAGGATACGTCGCAGTGCCCCATTTAACAAGTGTGTACCGGAGTGATGGTTGGCTAAGTTTTGGCGCCGCCCAGTATCTATCTCTGCTTCGATTTGATCCCCCACGGAAATATTTCCTTTTAGAATCACACCCAAATGGAGGAAGGTTTCGTTTTCTTTTTGTGTGTCCTGGACTTGAAACTGGAACCCCTCTTTTTTTAGATACCCCCAGTCTCCGATCTGACCACCGCCTTCTGCATAAAATGGAGTTTTATCCAAAATCACAACGGCTTCTTCCCCTTGATTTGCAGAAGTAACTGACTTACCATCTACAAATAGATAAATCACTTTTGCCTCTGCTTTTGCGGCCGAATATCCTAAAAATTCTGTTTTGAGTTCGGGACTTGCAGTAATCCCAGTTAGATATTGGACTTTTTTACCTTTCCAACTAGCGCGCGATAGGTCACGGTCTTTTTCGAGTTCCTCTTCGAATCCTTTGTCATCAAAACCAAAACCACGATCTACCACAAGTTCTTTGGTCATCTCACGAGGAAACCCGTAAGTGGAATAAAGTCGAAATCCTTCTTTCCCTGTGACAACTGTTTGGTTGTTATTTTTCAGATGTTCCAGTAGAGTTTCTAATTCTTCGAGACCTACTTCCAAAGTATGAAGGAATAACTCTTCTTCTTTTTTTAAGATAGATTCGATGTCTTTTGCTTTGTCCTTTAGTTCTGGATACCTTACTGAATATAAATCCCGAAGTGTTCCAATTAGTTTATATAAAAATGGTTCGTGAATTCCTAGTTTTCTTGCAAAAAGGGAGGCACGACGAATGAGCCTACGAATTACATACCCCCGACCTGTGCGGTCAGGATAGATTCCATCTCCTAACGAAAAGAATACGGAACGGGAGTGATCAGTAATCACTCGAAAAGACTGTTTGGTGGAATCGTCATAAGTTTTACCAGAGAGTGTTTCGATTTTACGAATGATGGATTTTAATTCATCCGTATCATAAACCGAATCCACTTCCTGTAAGAGCATAGCCACACGTTCGAGTCCAGATCCTGTATCAATTCCAGTTTGTTTTAATGGGAGGAGTTCCCCGGAAACCGTTTGGTTAAATTGGTTAAATACTAAATTCCAATATTCTAAATAACGATCACAGTCACAACCTGGTTTGCAATTGGGATTATTTCCACAATTAGGTCCACCTTTTTCTGGACCACGATCCAAATACAATTCGGAACAAGGACCACAAGCCCCACTATCTCCTGCAGGACCCCAGAAATTATCTTTTTTTCCAAGCCTTACAATTCGTTCTTCGGGAATGCCTGCATCCATCCAAATCTTTTTGGCTTCATCATCATCTAAGTAAATCGTTACCCAAATTTTATCTTTAGGGATATGTAAGTGGTTCAGTGAAAAATCAAGGGCATATTCAATGGCTTCTTTTTTGAAGTAATCTCCAAAAGAAAAGTTCCCGAGCATTTCAAAAAATGTACAATGCCTTTCTGTTTTACCAACTACTTCCAAATCTGTGGTTCGAACACATTTTTGTACCGAAGCGGCTCTTGTGTAAGGTAAGTCCACGGCTCCCGTAAATAGAGGTTTGAACTGAACCATTCCCGCGGTTGTAAATAAAAGAGTGGGATCTCCCTTCGGGATAAGGCTTGAAGAAGGCACGATGGTGTGGCCTTTTTCTTTAAAGTAATTGGTATACAACTCAGCAATTTCGCGGACAGTTTTCGACATCATACACTTACAGCGAAATCGGGTTTGCCTCCTAGGGCAAGGAAATTAGAAGTTAACTCTCCCGTAATTCCTTGTATTGGAGAAAAGAAACCAAGGCAAAAAAGAGAAATAAACCACCCAAAATTCCAAAGGTGAGTTGGGAACCAATGGAATCCGCAAGGAGAGCGGAAAGAAATCCAGACACCGCCGGCGTGAATTGAAAACAAACCGTATAAAGAGAAAGGATCCTTCCTCGGATTCCATCTTCCGCGCGTTTTTGTAAAATCGCAGGAAGAAGGCTGGAAACCACTCCGCCAGAAACTCCAAAACAAAACAAAAAGAAAGAAGTAGCAGAAGCTTTTCCAAAAGGAACAAAACCTAAAAAGAATAGAGAGGAGAGGGTAAAAACAATCAGTAAAATTAGACCCTTTCTTTCCAGATGATGGAAAAGGATGGTGAGAACACCACCGAGAAATAACCCCGGCCCTAAAAATACAAGAACCGTTCCCCGAGCCAATTCCCCGAGTCCCAATTCGTTACGAACATATTTAGGAAGGATGACTTGGATGGGTCCAAGGGCAAGCATACTGAGAACAGCCATGTACATCACTTGCCTAGATACAGAATCCACTTTTAGAAACTCTACTACTGTTTTGAGATTTGCAGATAAGGAAGGAATATTTTCTAGTTTTTGTCCTTTCGCATCGAACCTTGGTTTCTCAGTCTTACTTTCATATCGTAATAAGCTAAAAGCGATCATCGAAAGTAAGTGAAAGGATGTTAATACCAAAAATAAACTAGGATACCCATTTCCTTCCCGAAACCAACCGACGGCAAGAGGGCTCATCCCAAAAGCAAAGATCAAAAGTAAATTTCCGGCTATGGTATGAAAGACAAGTCTGTGTGATTCCATCACCTCTCGTAGAATGGCCATCCTACCGGGAAGAACTGTTGTCATTCCAATCCCATTCACGAAAGCAAGTGGTAACAAAAATAGTGGATGGGTTCGAAAAAAATCCGTAAAAACACCTAACAGAAGAGAGGAGATGAAAAGAAAAAACTGAAAACTCACGACCACCCATTTTTTGGAATAATGATCGAGTAAGTAACCCGTATATAAGAAGAAAATAGGAAAAGGTAAAAAAAGAAAAAAGAAGACGATGCCTGAGAATCCTTTCACTGCATCTAATGTTTGGCAAAAAATAACGATCGAATATAAAAAACAACTACTGGCAAAGGTACCAATGGCGAAGGCAAAATAAAATATCAGTTGGTGCAAGGGGGTACCTACCTAAAAAAAAAGCCTCCCGTAGGAGGCTTCGTATCGGAAAAAAAGAGGAATTCCGATTAACGTTTTGAGAACTGAGTTCCTCTACGCGCTTTGTGTAGACCGTATTTTTTACGTTCCACCATACGGCTATCTCGAGTGAGAAAACCTTCTTTTTTCAAAGCTGGTTTGAAAGCCTCGTTAAAAGCTACGAGTGCACGAGCTACAGCATGTCGAATTGCTCCTACTTGCCCAATCACTCCACCACCAGTTACATTGAGTGCAATGTCATACTTGTCGCGAGAATCTAAAACTAAAAGTGGCTCAAGAGCACGGCGAACTAAGTGTTCCCCATTTTTAATGTAATCGTTTACATCTTTATGGTTCACTGTGATTTTACCAGTTCCAGATGCGATTTTTGCACGTGCAACGGATGTTTTGCGTCGGCCTACTGCCCAAATTGCTTTTTGCGCCATATTATTTCAACTCCAGTTTGAGGGGCTTTTGAGCTCCCAAGTTGTGGTCATTACCAGCGAATACGCGGCAATTTCTCAACATTTGATCACCTAACTTAGATTTAGGTAACATTCCTTTCACAGCTTCCATAATCACTCTTTCAGGATTTTCTTGAATGAGTTTATGGAAAGCAATTGCAGTCATACCACCTGGGTAACGTGAGTGATGGTAGTAAATTTTTTGTTCTCTTTTGCGACCAGTGACTGCCACTTTAGATGCATTAACGATAATGATATTATCTCCACAATCCTGGTTAGGAGTGAAGGTAGATTTGTGTTTTCCGCGAAGTCGGGAAGCTACTTGACTTGCCAATCTTCCGAGAGTCTTATCAGTTGCGTCCACAACAAACCACTGTTTTTGTACGGCTTCTTTTGCGATAGAAGGGGTCTTGTGGGCTTTAGACAATAGTTCCATAAGTACGAGATTTTCCTCTTTTATGTCAGGATTTTCGGTTTTCACACCGGGTCAAACAAAATTATTGGATGTAAGCTTTGAAAGAATCCGAAATTATACGAACTCTGTTTGGAATCACACCTCCACCTGAGGATGATTGTTATTTTTTAGCCCCAAACCGGCTAGTAACAACTGATTCGCTCTCGGAAGGCACTCATTTCCTTCACGATTGGTCTTCACCACAAGTTTTGGCAAAAAAGCTAGTGGAAGTCAATGTCTCGGACATTACAGCTTCGGGCGGTCGGCCCAAAGAATGTTTTTTAAACTTAGGCCTTTCTCCCCTCTCTCGTAAAAAAGAATGGATTCGTTCCTTTTCCAAAGAACTTCGAAAGTCTTTAGACCAATATGGAATGAAACTGGCAGGGGGCGACACCTTTTCTGCCTCAAAAACTCAACTGACACTTACTGTTGTGGGTACCGTGGAAAAACCATGGCTTCGTTCCGGAGGAAAACCAGGAGACTATCTCTATACTACCGGTTCTCTGGGAAAAAGCCAACTTGGCTTTTATGCTTTGAAAAAAAAATCAAAAGACAAATTATACAAGGATGCAATCGAACACCACCTCTCCCCTAAATCTCGTTATACGATATTAAGTTCTCTCCAGAAATTTCAAATCCATGCCTGTATGGATATCACTGATGGGCTTATTCAAGATGCAGAAAGGTTAGCCATTGCTTCGAAAGGAAAATTGAAAATTCAAATTGAATCTGTTCCTTTAGATCCCCTCGCAAACAAAGAACTTGGTTTAGATCTTTGTTTGGGTTCAGGAGAAGAGTTAGAACTTTTGTTTCTTTCTCCCGCAATCCTCCCGACAGTACTCGAGGGAATTCCTGTGACAATGATAGGACGATTAGAAAAAGGAAAACCGGGAGTGCAATTTATTAAAGGTGGAAAAATCTATGTACCCAAGTCCCGTGGATTTCTTCATTTTTCAGAGGAAGAATAAGGTAAAAATATTCTAAATTCTATCTTAGGTTCTTTATTGCTATTAGTATGATCGAATATGTTAAAAGCAGAAATCGTTCCACCGAATTTTTGTAAAGTTTGCCGAACAAAACTTAGTCCAATCCCAAAGTCAAGGGAACCATGTTTCTCATAAATGTTTTTATGTAAGCGAAAAAAAGGTTCAAATACTAATTCCAAATACTCATTTGGGATTCCATCTCTCATTTGAAAGTCTTCGCTCAGTGAATTCACAATAGAAATAACTAAACCATCTTTATTAGATTGAAACAATGAGTAAATCTTACTAGAGCTAGCAGAAAACCTCATCGCATTTAACAATAATTCATAAAATACATTATGAAAATACTTTTGATTCCAAAGAATAGGCTTACTTTCAAAGTTTTTTGTATCAATTTCGCCCATAACAAAAGATTGATTTTTGAGTAAAAAAATAGGACTCATTTCTGATTTCACACTATTAAGTTCTTTTAAAACTTGAACTGGATTGGTTTGGACAGCTGGTATTCGATCAAAAATTACTTCTTCAATTTCGGTGAAACGATCTAATACTTTTTTTGCATAGATTGCATTTTCTTCTAATAGATTGAGAACTTCACTATCTAATATAAAATTCCCATTTTCTGCTTTTGGCATAACTTTAATGATATCTATAATCTGTGTTAGAATCCCAAATCCTGCACCTTGCGCTAAACTTGTACGAAGACCGTAAAACAAGTTTTTATGCATATCTTGCGTATTAAATTCGCCTTTTTTTAAACTATGATTTTTATAACTATACCAATCCAAAAGTTTCTCAAGAGAAATAATCTTTTGTTTTTCATATTCTGAATATTGGTATTCTTTATCCTTATTTGAAAGTTGGTATTTAATTCTTGAGAGAAGTTCTGCCGGAATGACTGGTTTAATGATATATTCCTGAACATGTTCCTTCATGACTTCTATGATCGATTTTGGATCTTCTGTCGATGTAATCACAATTATAGGAATGGATTTGTTTATCTTTCGAATCTCCCGTACAAATTCCAAACCATTACCATCAGGCAATTGTAAGTCTGTCAAAATCACACTTTCTGACAGAAAAGGATTGGATTCTATGTATTCAAGAGCTGATTTGATTTCGGCAAAACTAGTGACTTCCATTCCCTGTTTTTGCAGCAATCCACTATAAAGAAGGGATATGGTGGGATCATCTTCTAATAGTAGTACTTTTGTTAGTGATTGCAGTTTTTCCATCGGTACATCCGACGAAAGAATCATTAAAAAGGTAAGGTCGCAAAACCTTACCTTTTTAATTCGTTACGTTTCTTCTGAATCTGAATCAGAGAATTGTCTATCGGAAGTGGAACCAGGCTGTTTGCCTGAATCTGATTGGTTGTTATCTTGCGCTGTGTTTTGGTTCTGATTTCCACCACCCCTTCTGTCTCTGTGTTTCTTTCTGGGTGGACGCTTTTTATTTGGCTCTTTTTTACGATTCTGTTGTCCGAACTGATGGCTATCCGGTTTCGGTCTTTGTCGTAAAGAGATTTCCCAAAAGAAAGCTGTTTGCACTGCTGATTCATTTCCCTCCGAAATCGCAACGATCTTATAGACCATAAACGCATCGTAGAAGTAGTCCTTCTTTTTGAAAAAGGAGTTTTGTCTTTCTTTTTCATCATCAGTAACTTGAAATCGAGGTTGGCTGATAAAGATCTTCACCAAATTATCTTGTTCACGTTTAGGAATTCCCATACGTTCAAAAACAGGTTGGAGACTTTCTTTGATGTTATGTGCTAGGTGGCCTCTGTCATTTTCATACAAATCTTTGACAATATCATAGAAAATTAAGGAGTAAAAGATCGCAGGAGTCATTTCTTCTCTTGCGGAAAGAAGTTTGTCAGTGACTGCGAGCCTTTTTCCAAGTGGTGTATCCATAAAATGTTCACGCCACTCAACATCTGTTTTCTTTAGTTTATCTGCAGGCTCTTTGAAAAGTACATCAAGCAAATGATTCTCTGCAAGGCCTTCGAATATAATCGAAGTCTTCCAAGTTCTAAACATTTTGTTGTATTCTTCTAATAGTCTAGCAGTAGAGGACTTTTCAAGTTCCAAACGGTTCTTTTTGATTGCCAGTTTGGTTTTTTTCTCGATATCAAGTCCGAGTAATACTGAAAACTTAACAGCTCGTAACATACGAACTGGATCTTCTTTGAACGAAATATCTGGATCACCAATGACCCGAACGATTTTCTTTTGAATGTCTTCGAACCCACCAACGTAATCCAAAATGGAATCGTTTTTAGGATCGTAAAACAAGGAGTTAATGGTAAAGTCGCGTCTTGCCGCGTCTTCCTTTGCTGTACCGAAGGAATTGTCCCGTTTGATGAGATAATCGTTATCTGCTTTGTGTTTTTCCAAACGATGTTCCGGTAATGATCGGAACGTAGAGACTTCAATAATTTTCCCTTTAAAAATGATATGTACAATTTTAAATCGTTTACCGATGATTCGGCAGTTATTGAAGATCCTTTTGATTTGGTTTGGAGTCGCACTTGTGACTATATCAAAGTCTTTTGGGCGTTTGCCCATAAGCAGATCTCGGACCCCTCCACCGACTAAATAGGCCTTGTAACGAAACTTGTTCAATCGATTGATGATTTTGATGGCATCTTCATCGATATTGGCCCTGCGGATAGAATGGGATTCTCGATAGTATCTCTTTCCCTCGGGGTACATCAAAAAGGAATCGACAGAGTCGGCTTTCTTTCTGAAAAGAGAAGTGAGAAATTTAAACATATTGGATTCATCCACTTTCCCCTGAAAAATGGCATGGGCAAGGAAAAAATTGGCGGAATAACGAACATTGGCAGAAACTTACGTCACAACCGCCTATGAAAGGCTCCAAATTGCACACTTACGTTGGCGAAAGCGCGCCCAGAAGTGGATTTCCCGCAGTCGGGAAAAAGTGAGCTTTGTCCTCATCCCCAATGACGAAAAAGCCTTGGCCCAAATTGAAATTTCGGTGGGGATGCTTGGATTTTTGTTCGGGCTTTCCCTTTCGCTTGTCCTTCTTTCCTTTGGCCTTCTTCTCTACTTTTCCTTTTTCTTTGATAGAAACCTCTCTCTTGAGAAAAAAACAGAAACCCAACTGGTCTCCTTTTTATTTTATGACCTACTCTCGCAAGACCTAAGAGACTCCGTGGAAGAATTAGAATCCACTGCTGAATCTTTAAACCTACTTGCTTGGGAAGAAATTCCAGAAAAGGAAATGATCACCCAAGACTATTTACTGAAAGAAGAATTTCGTAAAGATGCAAGTGAACTAGATTCCAATCTTTTGTTATTCCAACAAGTGGTGACCACCTACACACAGTTTGGTGTAAGGTTAGGAAACCTTGTTCCCAATTTTCAAAATGCGATCGATTACCTTTCTATGCGAGAAAGTATATTTTATTCCATGCCAAGGGGTCGGCCTCTAAAACCGGGAGTGGGCGTTGTGACATCTACCTTCGGTTATAGAAGTGATCCTTTTGGAATTTTACCTGTAGGTGAGTACCATTCAGGGATAGACTTTGCTGCGGGAGAAGGAACTCCCATTTATGCCACGGGCCCCGGAATCATTGCGGTGGATACGGCCGTAGGGGGACTTGGAAAATCGGTTCGAATCAACCATGAAAATGGATTTTTTACACTCTATGGTCACTGCTCTCTCATTTTAGTAAATCCCGGCGACCGTGTCAAACGGGGGGATAAAATTGCCCTTGTGGGACAAACTGGAAAAGCAACAGGAGCTCACGTCCATTATGAAGTGCGGATTGGTCTTGATGCCCCGCTCGATCCCGAAGAATACATTAACTTAGATTAATTGTTTTCCGAAAGGTGGATCAAGCTTCCCACGTTCGTTTTGGTTTTTGTATATTTTAAGAATGATGATAACAAAGAATTGATCAGTGGATGGGTTCGAACCCTTGTTTGTTGGTTATGCCAACAGAAACAAAGGTCGAACCAGTTCGAAATTGGTGGTTAGAATTTTCCGATTAAATTAAAATCAACCGAATACACACCAGCACCGCCGACGACTAGAGCGATCAGTAATCCAGCGGCAAGAATATGAAACTCATATCCTTCCCCTTTTTGGTTTCCGTTCCAATTGATAAAAAATCCATTTTGTCTATGAGCTAAAATTGCGGCCCCAATCATGATAATTGCGATAGAAGCTGCTGCAAACTTAGTTAAAAATCCTACTAGAAGTAATACTGGACCAAAGGACTCACCAAGAATGATAAGAACGGCAAGGATTCCTGGAAATTTCATTGTTCCCGTAAAAAATCCGTAAGTTCCTTTGAATCCGTATCCACCAAACCAACCGAGTAGTTTTTGGGCACCGTGTGGGAAAATCACAACAAAAGCTGTGATGCGTAGGATAAGTGGGATGATATCCCCTGATGTAGAAAATAGGTAATCGAACATATGGTTCTCCTTAAATCAATACTAGATAGTTTAATATCAAACTATCTAGAGTCAAGCTAATTTTTTACTAAATTTCCAGGTTTCCCCGGTCCGAAATTCTCCTTTCCCCATGAGGAGTAAATTTTACCCTTTCCCCTATGTTAGATCGAATTCCGATTCCGAATCCCTTTGGCTGGGAAGGTTTATCCACTTTCAGCCTTCTTATGATGTTGGCCTTTCTTGTTGGTTCCTACCTTCTACCGAAGGAGCTAGAACGAAAAAAGTTAGATCCGAGCCACTCGGATTGGTTGATATTTCTTGGGATTTTAGGCACCCTAGTGGGCGCAAAAATTTTCTTTATCTTTGAAATTTGGGACCAAGTGTTTATTGATGTTCCTGGATACGACGGTAAGTACACATACCCACTGACTCATTGGAATGGGTTTCCAGGTCACCCAGGACTTTGGTCTTCTCTTTTTAGCGGTGGTGGACTTGTGTTCTTTGGAGGCCTTCTATTTGGATGGCTTTTCATTACACTTTACTTTCGTCATCACAAACTAGACATTGGGGCTTATTATGATGCAGTAATTCCTGCAATTAGCATGGGTTATGCGATCGGAAGACTTGGATGTTTTGTGAGTGGAGACGGTTGTTACGGTTTTGCAACCGACGCAAGAATTCCTTTTTTCGTTTTTGATTTTCACGGTGCGCATCCGTCTGGAGTTCCTGTATGGAATACACCAGTCATGGAATCTATTATGGCTTTTGGTTACTTTGCCTATTTTCAATTTTGGGCAAGATACCAAAACTTTCGCAAATGGAGTATTGGGGCGCAATTTCTCATCATCCATGGATTTGCGAGACTCATCATTGAGTTCTTACGTGTGAACAAAGCTGTGATTCCATTTATCGATCCACCTACTCTAGTGAACATTCCAGATGCTAACGGAAATCCAACTTTCTTAACAGGATATTACTGGCATGGATTTTCACAGTCACAATACATTTCCATTGCACTGATCCTCTTTGGTGTATATCTAATGGTTTCCAAAAAACTTTGGTTAAAGGAAAAAACAAACGCATGAACCCTTCTCCATTTTTTGAAATTGAAAAAAGAAAAAACGTAGCAATCCTTTGGTTAAATCGTCCTGAAAAACGAAATGCCATGAATTGGCCTTTTTGGCGAGACCTTCCGGATATGGTCGAACAAATCAATGCAGACCCGCAAATTCATTGTTTTGTGGTCGCCGCTAAGGGGAAATCTTTCTCCACAGGACTTGATTTGGAGGAATTTTTTCAAGAATTCAAACCTGTCTTCCAAGGAGAATTTGCTGACGGTAGAGAAAAACTCTACCAACTCATCCTTACGATGCAAAAAGGAATCAATGCCATTTACAATTCAAAAAAACCTTCCATCGCTCTAGTGCAAAAACATTGTATCGGTGGTGGCCTTGATTTGGTTTCTGCATGTGATATTCGTTATGCTTCAAAAGATGCTAGTTTTTCTCTTCGAGAATCGAAAGTAGCCATTGTTGCTGACATGGGATCTTTACAAAGACTTCCGCATTTGATTGGAAATGCTCATACAAGAGAATTGGCATTAACTGGAAAAGATATCACTGCCGAGGAAGCTTTGCAAATGGGACTTGTGACAAAGGTCACGGAAGACTTTGATTCCCTTCTCCAAGCTGGTATGAACACTGCAACTGAAATTGCAGAAAATCCAACCATCGTGATACGTGGAGTAAAACAAGTGTTAAACCACGGAATTGGAAAAACCGTCGAAGAAGGATTGGACTACGTTGCTGTTTGGAATGCTAGCATGCTTGATTCCAAAGACTTTCGTTCAGCCATTGGTGGGTTTATGGAAAGAAAACGTCCTGTCTTCAATCCAGAAACCCGGGTAGACTAATTAACAGTAGATGTCGAGTAACCGTTCGCTTTTTGCCTGTGGGCCTACTTTTTCTTCCACAGCCAACTTCATGAGTTTTTCAGTAAGTTGGTTTTGGGCCTGGAAAATTTCCTTTGGCAAATTGACGATCGAGTTAATAGGTGTAGATGGAACCATAATAGGACCTCCTTTTACAATCTTTACTCCCTATTCTACCCATCGGCGAATCCCATATTTCCTGAAGTAAAAAACGCCGTATGAATTCTTTTTTTCACTGATCCGTGAAGCGAAACTCCTGGAAGAGGAAAAGGAATTCACTCGAGCTTTTAACGTTTATGCTGAAAGTGAATCGCATACAACCGACGAATCCTCTCTCATCAAAATTAAAGCAAAAAAAGCCTGGTGTTTATATGCCGTAGGCAATCCCAAAGAAACAGAATCCTTATTCCAAGACATCATTAAAAATTATCCTTCTCATCCTTTGAGTATTACCGTCTACTCTCGTTATCTGATTAAATTAAAAAAATTTAAATCGGCAAAAGTTTTACTACAAAAAAGTATTTTATACTTTCCATCATATTTGGAAAATTACCTACTCCTAGCCTCTCTTCTGAAAGATATGGAACGTTCGGAAGAAGCGATTAAAGTTTTAAAAAAAGCTCTTTCTCAAGAACACTTAAGTAATGGCCGAGGAATTGATCGTAAGGATATTTGGGCCGAACTTGGATCATTGTATTTTTCTCGTGGCGATTTTAATTCTGCTCTTGTTTCTTTAAAAAAATCTCTAAAGATGGTGGAACCAGAAGAGTTCTTCTATTATGACCTTTTAGCACTATGTTATTTAGAAGCGGAAGATCCAGAAAATGCTCTCATATCCATTAGAACACATATCCAATATTGTAAAGAAATCGATCCAGAAACATTAATTATATTAGCTCGTGCCCATTGCCGCTTGGGTAAATTAGAAGAGGCAGCAAACAATTTAATTCAAGCTTATTCCATTGAAGATTCCTTATATTTAAAAGCAGCCGATTTTATTGACTTTGCCCCACTACTTAGAAATGGTTTTTTTACAACCTTGGAGTACATTGAATGGGAAGAGCCATAGAACAAAAGTTTGGTTCCTTAGAAGAAGAAATTCTTTCTGTAAAAAAAGTTTTAATCAAAGAACGTGAGTATGAACGGTCTTTATTTTTAGAAAAGGGCCAAGACTCCAAAGCCATTAAATCTGCAGTTTTAGAAGACTTACGGTTTGTTGTGGGCAGTACATGGAGAGCTGAATTTCAAATTTCACCTTCTGTCAAAGCCAAAGAATGGTTAAAACCGGGAACCCCTGTTCTCATACAAAGTGTAACAGAATCTATTTTTGGAAATATCTATAAGGCAAATGATTCTAAACTTACCATTCAGGTCCGAGGTGATTATGAATGGGAAGATCAGGAATTTCAAATCTCCAAATGGTTCCAAGAATCTACCTATGATTTGTACAATGAAATCATAACTAAAGTTATAGAAGATAAAGAAAGTATATCGCATAAAAAACTAAATTGGATTTTAGGTTTTGGTCTCGGGGACAAACCCACTCCTCCCAAATCGGGACGAAACAATCCACCGATAGAACAAATCTTTCAAATTAATGATTACGGTGTAATCTTTGGACCTCCTGGAACGGGAAAAACCACCCTACTCATGCAAGCTGTTGAGGAAATCAAAAATCGAAAGGAATCGGTTTTAACCCTTTGCCCCACAAATTTTGCTTGTGACTATATTGTAGAGCTCGCTTTAAAAAAAGGAATTCGTGTGATTCGGTTAGGAAACTCCACAAAAATCAAAGAAGAAGTTCTTCCTCACCATATTGATCATCTCATCCAAACACATTCTGACCAAAAACAAATCCATAACTGGCAGACAGAACTCAAAGCCATTCAAAAAAAGGCTAACTCTTGGAAACGTAATTTTGGAAAGGAAGAAAGAGAAGAAAGAAAGGCACTTCGAAAAGAAGCTAAGTTTTTACTTTCTACTATCAGAGAAGCTGAATCGAATATCAGAACGAAACTACTAGACGATGCAGAACTTATTGTTTCTACCTTTTCTGGATTTGGAAATGAATTCAAAAAAGGTAGAGAGTTTGATTTTGTATTTGTCGATGAAGCAACACAAAGTTTGGACCCGGGATGTTATATGGCGATTTATGCCGGGAAAAAAACATTTTTTTTCGGAGATCCTAAACAACTCGGGGCTAGCTACTCCCACTCGGACCACCAAACCATCGATAGTTTTTTAGAAAAAGCAGTGGCTTTTGATTCAGGAGAACGCATTTTATTTTTAGAAAAACAGTTTAGAATGAAACCTGAAATTTTGGGTTTCCCAAATCAAACCTATTACGAAAGTAAAATCCTAACTCATCCCGAAGCGAAGTGGACTTCTTCTCTCGATATCTCCGAGGTAGTTGGTTCAAGTCCCGCCATCCTTTGGATCGATACTGCCGGCAGTGACTCTGAAGAAGAAACAGAAGGGGAAGAGCCTAGTTTTTTCAATCAGACGGAAATCCAATTGATCGAAAAATTGTTTAGTTTAGGAATTCCAAAAGAGTTAACCACTGTCATATCTCCCTACAGAGGCCAAGTTGAAAAATTGGTAAAAGTTTCCGAGGGGAAATGGTTTACCCAAACCATTGACTCATTCC
Organism: Leptospira terpstrae serovar Hualin str. LT 11-33 = ATCC 700639; assembly: GCF_000332495.1. Lineage (NCBI taxonomy): Bacteria > Pseudomonadati > Spirochaetota > Leptospiria > Leptospirales > Leptospiraceae > Leptospira > Leptospira terpstrae. The sequence goes on from NZ_AOGW02000010.1 coordinate 846,164, forward strand.
AAGGAAGGGAATCTGAAATTGTTATCCTAAGTTTAGTCCGTTCGAACCCAGATGGTGAAATTGGCTTTTTACTCAATCCTAAACGGTTGAATGTGGCCTTAACGAGGGCCAAGTCTCATTTAATCCTGATTGGAGATTCAGGAACCCTTTGCCAAAATAAAGAATTTCAAGAGTTGTATTCTTATATAGAAACAAATGGGGAAATTCGATCCATCTATGAATTTATGGACTAAAATCTAAATTATAACACAACCCACTTCGGTTCTTCTAAAGTATATACCAAGCGGAATGCTCCATCAGAACCGGGAGGAATTTCAGAAATTCCTTCAAAATCGAAATCGGTAGTTTCATCAGCATTTTCTTTTACTGCACTAGTCACTAAAATTTCCCAAGCTTTGGCTGTATCTTCACCTAACTTAGATGCTGCGTTTACTTCAGATCCAAAAACATCGGTGTCTCCGATCTTCAAAATTTTTCCATACCCAAGACCTACACAAAGAAGGATTTGTTCTTCAGCACTTCTTCCTTCATTGTAACGTTTACAAGCCTTTTGCATATGGATGGCACACTGAATGGCCTTGTTGGTATTTCGAAAGAGGACCATAAGACTATCCCCTTCGTCTTTCATAAGAATTCCATCAAACTCATCAAGTACCGGAATAAGAATCCTTTGGGACTCATAAATAGTTTGTAAAAAATGAATGATTCCAAATTTGGCAACCCCTCGAGAAAATCCGGAAAGGTCAGTAAACATCACACACCAAGTTTCTCCGAAAAGATCCCAAATTCGTTTGTCGATAAATTCTTGGTTGGATCCTGGAATTAATCTTTCTTCTAAAAGTTTCTCTAATCGTTCTTCGGATGCGGAAGTCGCGATGGCTCTTTTTTGTCCCATTTGAGTGAGTATAACAACAAAGAAAAGAAAGTCAAGGTATGTGGATTACAAAAGGTACTTAAAAATACAATTCTCAGTTTGAAAAGAAATACCTTGAACCCTAAATACAAGCGAAGAGTTCAAATACAATGGCTTTCCAAATGTTGTTTAAAAGAAATATACAATGAATCATATACTTTACGATCATTCATCACCTTTCCCATAGCAAAGGTCGCTTCTTGGAAAGTAACAATGAATTCAGCAAGTTTTTTCGTGTCGGTATTTGCGTTTAGGATCTTTTGTTTCTTTGCAAAATCCAAATATTTTTTGGTGTGCTTTATCCAAGTTGTCAATAGTGCTTTTGCTTTCTTTTGGAATTCCGCATCGATAGCAGACATCTCTTGGCCTAAATTATTAAGCGGGCATCCCCGAGAGACAAATTCGTCAGGCCAACTATCAAATGTTTTTTTATATGTTTTGATCATTCCCTCAATTGGGTTCTCATATCCTTCCAAAGGTAGGATCCACCTTTCCATAATTCCTTTGGATAAAAACTCCTCAATGATTGCATAACCTACTTGGTTTTTAGTTGGGAAATGATAAAAAAATGCCCCAATCGTTAGATTAGCATTTTCCGCAATCTCACGAACCCCCACTCCTTGAAATCCATTTTCATAAATAAGAGAAAAGGCAGATTCAATGATTAATTTACGTGTGTCCTCTTGTTTTCCCATACTTTCGTTAAATTCCCCGTTATCCCAGAAAACTTGACTGACTTTCCCAAGAGAACACCGTTTTGATTCATTACAAATTCTATTGACAACATATCAGTTGATATGTTTTTCTAGCGAGATAGATTTTTATCAGTAGGTGATTTTATGAACGAACTCAATAACTCTCCAACCTATCTTTGGGTGGGAAGGATCCTAAGTGGTCTTGTGATTGCTTTTTTACTTTTCGATGCCGTTGGGAAACTAGCTAAAATTGAACCTGTTTTAAAGAGTATGGAAGAACTAGGAATTCCCGGATCCCAAGCTGTGACTATTGGAATCATCCTTCTTGTCATAACGATTCTATATGCCATCCCACAGAGTTCCGCATTAGGTGCACTACTTCTCACCGCTTATTTAGGTGGAGCTATTGCCATCCATTTGCGTGTAGGAAACCCACTTTTTTCTCATACACTTTTTCCAGTTTACATTGGACTCTTACTTTGGATTGGCCTTGCACTCCGAAATCCTAAGGTTAAGGATCTCTTCTGGTTTTTTTAAATAATAAAAACTCAGAATCCAATCGAATGGAAATACATACGTTTCATTGAGACTATAATGAATCAGTAGCAAATTTGAGTGTCGAAAAACTACTGATTCATATTTCATTAGGGAAATATAAACTTTCCCATGTGACTAACATTGCAAAAACCCATCACAAAACAAACTTGCCTAGGCACAAAAAATTGATCTATTTGTCCATAAGCCAAATGAAAAGTCTATGGCAATGGAGAGAATTCAATTCAATGCGACAATTTTTAAACCAATTCCAGCCCTTTACCATTTTTTTTATCGATGCAGTCGGAGCCTTTTTTTCACTATTGATTATATTTTTTATTTTGATTCCTTTGGAATCTTACTTAGGAATGCCTGCTCCTATATTATTCAAACTGGCAATCATCGCAGGAACTTTATTTATCTATTCATCCACTTGTGCCATTCGAAGACCAAAACAATGGAAAAACTTTCTTCTCGGAGTTATTTTCGGAAATTTAACTTACTGTGGTGTTTCTATTTACTTTTTGGTAGAAAATTGGGAATCCCTACTCACACTCGGTGTCTTATATTTTATTAGTGAAAAATTGGTAATCCTGGGACTCGTGGGTTGGGAAATCAAAATATATGTTTCTAAATAAAAAAGACCCTCGGTTTCCCTTGGGTCTTTTCGCAAGACAACTTTGAATTCGAAATTTTTCCCGAATTCAGAATCAAAACAAATTTTTAGTTTTGTTTTAACATATTTTTGTTTGTGTAAGGAACTTCTTCCAATCCTTTCGTAAGGTCAGATAGTGGAATCTTTTCTTTCGGAAGGTCTTTTAAGCTACCATACTCATATCCACGTGGATAGTGTTCTTTGTCCGTTGGGCTATAGAAAGGATTGTATTCCTTCACGAGTCCTTTGGAATATCTCCAAACACTTTTTTCAGGATCTTGGTTTACAACAAAACAACGTGGGCTCATATAACCTTCGTTCTTTGCAGTTTGCACTTTGATAAAATATTTTGGTGCCCATACGTTGTGATTACGGGATTCAAATACTTTAACAACTGTTCCGGCTGGTACAAATTCTACCACTTTCGAGTTAGAATCAGCTTCAGAATACAATGGAACAGTAAAATCCAAACTTGCTTTGTTTGTTTTAGCATCACAATTTTTATGCCAAGCCACTTCTGCGTTTTTGGAACAAGCTGTGAAACTTGCACAAGCGATCATAAGTAATACAAATTTTTGTTTCAAAACAATTCTCCTATTGGTGGTGGTGGAGGCACTCGTCTAGGCGAGGATCTCCAACCGGAACTAAGCTGTGTTTTTCCAACTTTTTGAAGACAAAGAAACCGAAAATCCCGACAACACCTACTGTTCCACCAAAAGCGAGAACGAAGTGAAGTATGGAAAATTTCTCGAAATTTGCAGGGAATACCAACCAGAAAAGTTCAAAGAACTGAACGGCAAGAATCCATACAGCCAACTTCCAAAGGAAATCAATGTTTCTTTTGTTAGGACGATTGAGAAGGAGAAGGAAAGGAATTACAAACTTCACAAAAGGAAGTGCAAGAGTTGTGTAACCCCATCCGCCAGTCATACGCATTTCATAGAAGAAAGTCTCTTCTGGGATGTTTGCATACCAAATGAGCATAAATTGTGAGAAACCCACATAAGCCCAGAAAGTAGTCATACCCAAAAGGAATTTTGCAATGTCATGGTAGTGGTTTTCGTTTACTGCTTCACCGAGGTATCCATTTTTCTTCAAAATGGCGATGACAATCAAGTAAGAAGCAAGAGAAGTTTGGAAAGCTCCTGCAAACGCATACACACCAAACATAGTAGAAAACCAGTGTGGGGAAAGCGACATGAGAAGGTCAAACGACATGAAACACCAAGAAAGTGCAAAGAAAAGGATGAATCCACCAGAGATTTTGGCCAAAGTTTTGGTGGTATCAACGACCTTATCTTTGTCTTGGCCTACAGACTTTCCGTGAAAGATATAAGCAAAGATAGTCCAAACCCCAATGAAAAGCACACAACGAATGATGAATGCAATCGGATTCAAATAACCCGACTTGTGGTGGATGAGGTGGTCATTTTTTGCCACAGTCGCATCTGCCCATTCGTATAAGTCATGCATTCCAAAAACCACACCCACAAGCAGAAGCCCTGCGATCGGTGTGAAAAGTCCATAAGTTTCAAATAGTCTTCTTACTGTGACAGACCAATGGGAACCTGTTAGGTGTTGGATTGCGGTAAAGAAAATTCCTGTGATGGCAAGACCAATCACAAAGTAAGTTCCAATCAGTAAAATATGGTAACCTAAGTTTGTGTGATGGAAATGACCTGCTTCGTCCATATGACGAGATGTTTCATGACCGAAACCGAGGAAAGCAATGAGGAAACTCACCACTCCCACTCCGATCATGGCAATGAGGGCATTACGAAGAGTTGCCGGCAGTTGGAACTGCAGTAATTTTTCGTCTAGTTTAGCTGCTTTTGTCGCGCTCATAGTTTCCCCTAGTTCGCCTTTTTATTTTGAACTTCATATTCTTGAAGTTTTCTTATGTAAGCAATGAGCTTCCATCTGTCTTCTGGTTCGATTTGGTAAGCATAACTTCCCATAAGTCCCCGACCCATAGTGATGATATGATACACTTGTCCATCGGACCAACCTCTGATTTTATCAGAAACTACAGAAGGTGGAGATTGTTGGAACCTAGGTGCAGGTCCTACAACCGTTCCATTTCCAAGTCCTCTGACACCGTGGCAAGGTGTACAATATGTTTGGTAACGTTTTTCACCAATCATAAGATCACCTAAGTTTGCTTTGGCGATAGGGTTTTTAAGTCCCTTGTCAGCACCAGGAAGAGTATCTGGAGTTGCTTCTGCTGCGTAAGGATACGGAAAGTATCCGACTGGAATCGCACCTTTTGGAGGAATACGAGACGCAGATCCGTTTTTTGCAAAAGAATCGTCTTCTTGCGACTCACGTGCAGGAGAATCATACATACTTGGAAAATATTCATAAACGGGAGTTTTGTAATCGCAATTCACGAGAACAAGGAGTCCCGCAAGAGCTAAAACTCTAAAGATGTTTTGTTTCATTTTTGGTTCTCCGGTTTCACCACGGTTACTTCCGATCCACCAAGGCCTTTAACGAAAGAAAGAACTTCTGATTCGTTATAACCTTTTGCAGATTTAGGAATCCAAAGACCAAACCTGTGAGATGTCAAATCCGGGTGAAGGATACGACGGGTTGCTTTGGGAATGCCGCTTAAGAAACATAGTGCAGCTACAGTGTAAATCCCTGCAGAAAATACAGTTAATTCAAAGATGATTGGCACGTAGGCAAACCATGCATTGAGAGATTTTCCAGAGATATTGAGAGGCCAGTCATGGGCATGTGTGAGATACTGGAAAAGAATCCCAATCGTGCAGCCAAAGATACCAGCAAAGAAAGTGACCCAAGGAAGTCCTGATCTTGGAGTTCCCATCGCTTCATCAATCCCGTGAACAGGATATGGAAGGATACAATCAAACCCTATGTAGTCCTTTTCTTTGGCTTTTTCTGCCGCATGTATGATTGCTTCTGGAGTCTCGAAAAGACCGAGAACTCCTTCATCCATTTCTTTGTATTTGTGAAACTGTTCTAATTTTGGAAGATACATACTAGTGGTGTGCTCCTTCTTTCTGTGGCATCACTGTTTTTACTTCTGCAATCGCAATCACTGGCATAATTCGGCACCAGAGTAGGAAGAGAGTAAAGAAGATACCGAAAGTTCCGATTAACATCGCGTAGTCGAAAAGTGTCGGTGTATACATCGCCCAGCTGGACGGTAGGAAGTCTCGGTTGAGTGTCATCATGATCACAAATCGTTCGAACCACATACCTACGTTTACCACAAGTGATGCAACAAACATCACTGGGATATTGTAACGAAGTTTGCGGAACCAGAACACTTGTGGTGACAATACGTTACAAGAAATCATGATAAAGTAAGCCCAACCATAAGGACCGAAAGCCCTATTCCAGAATGCGAACACTTCGTATTCGTTTCCGGAATACCAAGCGATAAAGAATTCTGTTCCGTAAGCAAGACCTACGATAAGACCTGTTACCATCATGATTTTGTTCATGTTGTCCAAGTGTTTCATGGTGATGTAGTTCTTAAGATTAAACACTTCACGAGCAATTACCATCAATGTCACCACCATCGCAAATCCGGAGAAAATCGCACCGGCAACGAAGTATGGAGGGAAAATGGTTGTGTGCCAACCAGGAAGGATGGAAACTGCGAAGTCAAAAGATACGATGGTGTGAACCGAAAGAACTAGCGGTGTGGAAAGAGCCGCAAGGATCATAGAAACGATTTCTAAATGAGACCAAGATCTTGCCGATCCCACCCAACCAAAGGCTAGAACATTGTATAAGTTCTTTCTCCAAGTTTCTGTGGCACGGTCACGAAGTGTAGCTAAGTCAGGAATGAGTCCCAAATACCAGAACACCATAGAGATGGAAAGGTAGGTTGAAACCGCAAACGTATCCCAAATGAGTGGGGACCGAAAGTTCACCCAAAGTGGACCTCTTTCGTTTGGATAAGGAAACAACCAAAATCCGAGCCAAGGACGACCTACGTGAAGGATGAGGTTCGATGCTGCAACTAGTACGGCAAAGATGGTCATCGCTTCCGCGGCACGGTTAATCCCTGTTCTCCAACCTTGACGGAAAAGGAATAGAACCGCAGAAATTAAAGTTCCTGCGTGACCGATACCAATCCAAAATACGAAGTTTACTACGAAAAATCCCCAACCTACCGGGTTATTGATCCCGAGGAGGTAAAGACCTTCATAAAACAAATAACCGATAATGGCTACGTCGATCAGGGTGATCGTAAGAACCAAAAGAAAAGTATTCCACCAAAGTTTGGTAGGGAAATCTTCGTTTGGTTTTGCGATATCAACGGTTACATCTTTAAGCGACTTCCCGCCTGTTACCAGGTCGGGGATGTCTAATTTATCTCGAACTGCTTGTGCTAATGACATTCCCTTTGTGTTCTCCCTGTTAAACTTCGTTTCGAACGCGAGTCATATAGCTGACAGCAGGTCCGATGTTTAGGTATTCCAGAAGTTTGTAAGACCTTGGGTCTTTCAAGAGCTTCGCTACTTTAGATTCAGGATCATTTACGTTACCGAACACAATGGAATTAGAAGAACATGTTTGTTCACATGCAGCCTTCACTTCTCCATCTCGCAATGTTCTTCCTTCGTTTTTCGCTGCGATTTTTTTCTCAGCAACTCGAGAAGCACAGAAGTTACATTTTTCCATAACCCCGCGAGAACGAACGGTTACATCAGGGTTGAGACCCAAGTTTCTTGGAGGGCGTGCCTTAAATGTAGGTGTTGCTTCTCCGAGTAAATTGTGTTCATTCCAATGTTCTAACCAGTTAAAACGACGCACTTTGTAAGGACAGTTGTTAGAGCAGTAACGAGTTCCCACACAACGGTTGTAAACCATATCGTTGGTTCCTTCCGAACTGTGAACAGTCGCAGCTACTGGACAAACCGTCTCACAAGGAGCATTGTCGCAATGTTGGCACATGAGTGGTTGGTGTGCGATTTCGAGTGATTCTGGTTTTTCAGGATCACCAATATAGTAACGGTCGATACGAAGCCAATGCATCTCACGACCCATTCTTACTTCATCACGTCCTACCATAGGCACGTTGTTTTCAATATTACATGCAACTACACAAGCTCCACAGCCGGAACAAGAAGTAAGGTCCACAGCCATTCCCCATTTGTATCCTGGGTAGGCAAATTGGCTTCCTGGTTGGTCCGAAGGAGCATTCGCACCTTGGGCTCTTTGTAGTTTTCCATCGATTAAGATTTTTGGGATCTCTGGTTCAGGAATTCCTGCACCAGGATTTTTTGCATAATCTTGGAGTTTTGCGGAAATGATCAGAGGTCTTTCTTTCCACTCTACACCCATCATCACACCGGGACTCATCATATGGTGGTCTTGTGTGGTAGCGAGTTTGTATTTCTTTCCTGTAGGAGAGAGAGTGATGGAAAGTCCTGAATATACGAAAGATCCGTTGACTTCAGAGGCTAGAATGTTCGCATTTTTCCCTACTCCGTTTCCAATCTCACCCACATTGGTTCTTCCGTAACCAAGAGCAATTCCTACTGCTTCTGGATGGAGGCCAGGTTGGACGAGAGCCGGGAGTTCAAATGATTTTCCGCCTACAGTGACTGTGACTACATCATTGAGTTTGATTCCCGACGAACGAGAGTATTGCGGGCTAATCGCAACATAATTGTCCCAAGTCACTTTGGATACTGGATCCGGAAGTTCTTGGAGTTGGGAGTTGTTCGCTCTTTCTCCAGAACCAATGGCGGTGCTTTCGTAAAGAGAAACGGTGAGACCCGACTTTGAAGCCGCAAGAGGTGCAATCGTTCCACGGAAAGATCGACCTGATTTGTCAGCTTTTGGATTTCCAGATACAAGAACCCCTTTTCTGAGTAAATCTTCCCAGTTGGTTTTTTTCGAGTATTTTGATTTGAGGTATTCGTAGAGAGAATCTGCCCCAAGTAACTTTCCACCTGCCCAAGTGATGAGCATATCTTCAAATGCTTTTGATTGGAAGAGTGGTCGGATCGTTGGTTGTTGGATGGAAACAATTCCTGCTACCGATTCGTTATCTCCCCAAGACTCAAGGAAGTGGGAAACAGGAGCAAGCCAATTGGAAGCAAGCGCTGTCTCATCCACTCGGTCAGAAACTTGTACTACTTGCGCTGCTTCATGAAGGAGTTTTTTCCACTCATCTCCGTTTGGCGCTTGGTAGACTGGGTTCACACCAAAAAGAATGACCACACCGGCCTTTCTTTCTTTTAAGTCTTTTGCGAGAGTTTTTAAATTTTCTGCATAATTAGATCGTCCTTCTTTCAAAGGATTTCCGGCATCGATTGTTTTTCCATCATTGCCAAGCATGCTATTTAACATGTTGACTGCGATTTGAAGATCAACTGCATCCTCTGTGAGGGTGTTGGATCCAGAAGCAACGACAAGGGATTCGCCCTTTGCGGAAGCAAGTGCTTTCGCTGTGCGTAGAACCACTTCTTTAGAAATTCCAAGTTCCGCTGCAGAAGATTCTACATTGATTCCTGAAACACCCGTTGCACCACCCACTCCCAAATCAGAAAGAGCCTTTGCAATTACAAGGGCAAACTTTCTTTGGTCCCCTGGTCTTATAGGAACTCTTTGGTCTGCATTGGAACCTGTCATCGAAGGATGAGTTTCAGCTGCAATGAAGGCGTTGAAAGATTTTACATTCTTAGCAGTTAAGTCTCTTCTTTTGGAAAAGTCATTATGGTAGTTTGTGTTGGTTAAAAAGTCACTGTCAATGGAAAGGATGACTTTTGCTTTGTCGAAATGGTAGTTAGGAAGTACTGCCTTTCCGTAAGATTTCTCTTGTGCAAGAGTGATCGCATCATCAGAAGAAGCAAAAGCCACTTCGATGTGTTTTCCACCACCGACTGATTTTAAGAATTCAGAAATGAATTCAGCAGTTGCAGGGGAAGTAAGAGGTTTTGTAACAACAATGGTTTTTCCTTTGTTGGCATTTAGTTTCTCTTTTACATCTTTATCTAATACGAACCAGTCGCTAGATTTTGCAGCACCATTCACCATTTGTTGTGGTTCTTTGGCGCGATCTGCATCATACAAATCAAAAATAGAAGCTTGGCCAGAAGCACAAAGTGCACCTTCCGAAATTGGATGGTTTGGATTTCCTTCGAGTTTTAAAGGTCTTCCGTCTTTTGCTTTGACGAGCACCCCACAACCAACCGAACATCCACTACAAACAGAAGCGTAGTGATAAGAATGTCCATGTTTTACGAAGTCATATTGTTCTACTTCGTTGTTGTCTGGGTTCTTTATGGTAAGATTCACATAAGGAACAATTTTTTCAGCAGGTTTTTGGATACAACCCACAGTAGTCATTACTACAGAGGCACCCATAAACTTTAAGAAAGTTTTACGATCGAAATCACCCTTTTTGATTTTTGCAATCAGGGGATCCGGTGATTTATAGAACTCTTGCTTTTGCAATTCACGTTCGCGTGAAGTTCCGCGAAGTTCATAAGACTGCCAAAGCGATTTTTTTTCTTTTTGGAAACTATCGTCTTTCATCATAAATTATTACTTGTCTCCCGATTATCTGTGGCACGTAGAACAATCGTTAGGAGCATTGTTCTCTCTATGGCAATCGACACAAAATCCCATATTGAGGGACTTGGACTGTCTAACCTTTACCATCTCTGCCATGTTGCCGTGGCATGTGGAACAATCAACACCGCGTTGTACGTGTCTTGAATGGTTGAAGTATACGAAGTCTGGTTGGTCATGAACCTTCACCCAGGGAACTGGAGTGTTGCTGTCGTATTGTTCTTTAAGCCACTTAACATGTTCTTGGTTACCCGCTACGTTACCTGCTCCATGACAGTTCATACAAGTGGAACTTGGAGGAATTGTGGCATGGGCCGAATTTTCAACACCGGTATGGCAATACTTACAGTCGATTTTGTTATCGCCCGCATGTATCTTGTGGTTGAAGGGGATGGGCTGGTCGGGTGAATAGCCCACATAACGGCTAGGTGAAAAAATCAAATATGCAAGCGCTGCAATCGCAACGATAGGCACAGAGATCTTGAGTATTTTTATATTCATTCGCAGATTTCCTGAATCCGTTTACACTGTCTTCTGACAAGGAAAGGTAAAATCAGAAAAAAAGCAAGTATGTAAGGGTTTTGGTTGCGAAAAAACATGAAAAGAGACATAATTCTAAATTTTTTAGAAACTTTCTTTATTGAAACCCAGTCTCAATTAATCGCTCCCTTCCCACCAAACAGGCGTTACTTTTCCTCTAAAAATTTAGAATGAGTTAGAATCGGCCTAAGATTTGCATAAGGCAGTAACCAAAACCATCCCTTAGTTCCTTGAAATCGTAAACCTCTTCGTAATAGAACGTAAAGTATCTGCAGCATGAGATAAACTTTTAGAAGAGGAAGCAACCAAGTCGGAGCCAGTGGCAATGTGCATAGTTTCATTATTGATCCCGATCACTGACTGGGAAATTTGTTCAATCGCCCGTTTTTGTTCGTCGATGGCCCCACGAATGGACTCAGATTCACGACCCACTTCGGCGGAACGTTCATCGACTTCCTGGTTGTAGTTCAGTTGAGACTTGGTTGCCTCCGAAAGGCGTTTCATCACACTTTCTACTTCTGCAATGTCTCGGATGATGAGATTGAGTAATTCCACAGAGGAACGAATTCCCTTGGCCCCTTCCTCAAGTTCCTTACTGTTTTTTCCAATCATATCCTCTATGGCCTGGATGGAATGCGCTGTTTTGTCGGAAAGTTTCGAGATCTCCTCGGCAACAATGGCAAACCCTCGCCCCGCCTCTCCTGCTCTTGCGGCTTCAATGGCAGCATTCAATGCAAGTAAACTGGTTTGGTCAGAGATTTCATCAATGATGCCAATGACTTCTTTCATTTCAGAGGAAGACTCTAAGATGACATTAATCACTTCCTTCATTTGGTTTAAGGACTCACCACCGAGTTTTGCTTGTTTGGTAATATTTTCTGTATTGGCGAGAGCGGCCTTGGTATCCTTTTCAATTTGAATGGCTCCTTTAGAAAGCTCTAAAATCTTTTGGTTAAATTCCAAAATATTGTCGTGTTGTTTGACAGTGGAAGCAGCTGTAGTTTCCATACTGGCTACTACTTCCTCTGTGGTGGCGGAGATCTCTTCTGCCGATGCAGCCGTTCCTTGGGCCATATCAGAAAAACTAGCAGAAGACTCACGTAATCCCTCAGCAGAAGAGGCAATCTCTTCAGCCACCGTTTGGATTTCGCCAAGAGAGTTTCTGATGCTTTTTACGAAACCATCCAGTGCCAAATTCATTTGTCCAATTTCATCATGGTTTGTGAGTGTAAATGATTCTGTTAAATCACCGGCAGCCATTTTATCTAAAATAGCTACAGAGGATTCTAAAGGGAATAGACGTTTTTTAAGAAACCGAAAGATTCCAAAGACAACAAGGGCTGTAATCAAAAACACAACGACAAGAGCAGTGACAGCTACCTGAATGAATCCTGAATTCATATCGGACTTAGGAAGCACCACTCCGATAATGGTATTCCACTCTTCCAACCGTTTGATGAGAAAAGCAAAATCTTTTCCATTTTCTGTATATTCAAAGTAGGCTCCATCTTTGGCTTCGAGTATGGGCCTTCCTTCTGGAATTTTACTTAAATCCATTTTTAGAATTTTTGATTTATCGGGACCAGCAAAAACAACTCCCTTCGTTGTAATGGCAGTTACATAACCATTGGCACCAACGTGGATCCCTTCTCCCATACGTTTCGATACCTGTTCTAAATTCAAAGCGATCCATAAAATCCCGACAAGTCTACCTTGGTCTTCAATAGGAAATGAAACTAGACTCACAGGCAAACCAGTGATAGGTGACTCCTGGACAGAGCCAATTAAAAACTTTTTCTTTAATGCAACAACCACATGGTCACCAGTTTTTGACTCTTCTAATTGGTAACCTATTGAACGGGGAATCCCAGCTGCAAATATCTTAGCATTTTGGATGGGAGCAGATAAAAAGATATTTTCGTATTCGCCATTCGCATCTTGCATAATTCCCACAAGGAGATTGGTGGCAAATTCGGACTTTCCTGATTGGAAGGATTCTACGATCTCTCTTTGTTTGGAAAGTAAACCTGCAATCCGCAGTTGTGATTTATAATAATTAGAAAGTTCGGCACCGGCACTTTTGCCCGCGTTTTCCATTTCCCCTCGGTAAACTTTGACAAGAAGTCCCCAATTCAAATACAAGATGAGAGTAGATACAACCGCAGATAAGATGAGGATGGATAGGAATGTATAGAGACCGAGGATGTATTTTAAACTTTTCATATGGCACCGTATGTGACGTGTCATTACACCGAGTTTTTAAAAAATGGAAAGGATTTCTTGGAAAAATATTTCTAAATTTGTGATTGGGAAGGAGTTAAGAATCGAGTCATAAGTAGTATAAACTTAGTACAAGTCTCTAATATTCAAAATCTCTGGAAAATGGATAGGGCAAAAAAAAAGGCCCTGATTTGACATCGAAGGGCCCTAAAAACCAGACTTACACAATTTAGCCTAGTTATACTTTCGAATTTTTAGAAGATTTCCCCTGAATTTTTTTTAGCCAAATCAAAGAAATTTTCTTTGTGACGAGGCCCCTTGTCTCTTTTTTCAAAAAACCGATGGTGGGTGTGGCTACTTTGAAGGATTCACGTTCCAAAACGGGCTCAATGCTGTATCCCGGACCCGCAAGTTCCTGCAGTTGGCCGAGTTTTTCGGAAGGTAGGATAAGAAGTCTTTCTGGTTTTTCTGACCAAAGTTTGTCTAGTTTATCTCGATCATAGACGTTTCTAAAGTTTCTTTCCGCATAAAAACCATAGGAACGTTTGGAATTGGACAACCAAAAGGTATACACCACGGGTTCGTTTGGTTCAAGTTCTTTAATTTTGGCTCCAAATTCTTTAGCAGGTTGGAAACTGGTTAGGAGTGGATAAAACTGTAAACTAATCGCACTGAAAAACAAGGTGGCACCCACAAGAGTCACTAACACTTCCAAAGGAATGAGTTGCGCCGACAACATGATAAAAAGGATTCCAATGGCACCAAATACATAGTAAAGAATTCCGACATCTGCCACAAAAACGGGAATGAGAAAGTAGCCAACTAAATAGACAAGACCTGCAATTAAGAAGGAAGGACGAAGGCGCTCCACACTAGAACGAAACAAACTTTCTTCGGCAATTTTTCCGAAATACAAGGCTGCCCCTGGCAATACCCAATAAGTGTATTGTGGGAGGGGAAACCTGGAAAAAGAAATTAAGAATAAAAAGAGAAATACCCAAAACGGAATCACAAAATCGATTTCTTTGTATTCGTTTGCTCGAATTTTACGAAGGATTTCCTTCCATCCCAAAGATTTAATATAGTTGTAAGTGCGAAATGCGATGTAAATAATCATCGGCACCACTCCACTAAAGAAAGCCCAAGAAAAAGATTTATAAAAGTAGAATGGATCAAACTTCACATCATACATCTCTTTGTAAAAACGACCAAAGGACTGGATCCACAAAAAGAAGGATGGGCCATAAGAATTAAAACTTTTATAAAGTAAAACACACCAAAAGGCAGGAAGAGATGCGAGGACAAAAATCCCCGTGGGAACTCTCATCGATAATAACAACTTCCAATCCCTGCGAAATAGAATGTCCCCGCCAATAGATAAAGCAGGAATCACAACAGAGATTGGACCTTTGGTGATAAATCCCATGGACATCATAAGATACATTAAATAAAAATAATTAGGATTTTTCTTTCTTCCTAAATAGTAAAAGTGATAGGTAAAAACCAAATAAGCAGTGAGATAAACATCGATTTTGGGATCCACAATCATGGCATAAAAACCAGGAGCTAGTAGATACGCAAAAGATGCCAGATAACCTTGTCTTTCCTTTCCGCCTGTTAAAATCGTAATGCGATAGATAGAAAAAACAGAAAGTAAACTGAGAAGAATTGCAGGAATCCGAAATGCAATATTACTAATTCCGAATAGAGAAAAGGATGTGGCTATTGTCCAAAAGGTAAGGATGGGTTTGTCTAAATAACGCCTTCCATTATCGAACAAGGTAAAAAAATCACCAGATAACACTAGTTCACGACTAATGCTAGCATACTGAGAACTATCGATATCGATTACATCCAACGGAAGTGTAAATAAAACAGGAAGGGATGCGAGAAGTAAAAGAATTCGATAAAAAATTCTTTCGGAGGGAGCAAGGTTTTCTTTCATTCTAAAGCACCAATTTGTAAGAGGCATTGTCCAAATCCTTTACAGGAATTGGGTTCTTGGTCATAACATTGAAGGATATCACTATTGTGTGTGGTACATCCATCCATACATTGGATTCGGCCAGTACGTTTGACATCTGGTGCTAAGGTAAGTTTCAGTTCTTCCTCAGTGCAAGTGACAAAGACTTCACATGCCGCTTGGCATTTTTTTTCTACGATATCTTGGCAATTCCCAAACAAGATAGCTATCGCAAGAGTTAAGATCCATTTACCGTGTTTCACTTCGAATTCCTTTTAGAGCTAACATTCCGCAAGCACCATTAATGTCCCGGCCAGGACTTCTACGGTTGAGAATGGGGGCTGTTGTTTTTGCTTTGAGATGCATGACAAAATCTTTGACCTCATCGTCTGTGGGTCTCCGCCATCCTGTAAAATCAGTATTCAGAGGAATTACATTGATTTTACATTTATTGACCGAACGTGCAATTTTTGCCAGGCGCTCCGCATTGTCACGACCCATATTCACATCTGGGATCATTACATATTCAAATGTAATGGCACGGTCAAGTTCCTTAGTGAATCTTTTAGCCGATTCAACTAGTTTGTCTAACGGATGTTTATCGTTTACATCCATGATCGAGGAACGGGAATTAGGGTTGGGATGATTGAGAGAGATGGCAAAATTAAAGGGTTCTTTGTTTTCGATAAATCGATTGATTCCTGTTGTCACACCTGCAGTGGAAATAGTGATTCGGAGTGCACCAAGACCAAAACCTTCTTTGTCACGGAGGATATGGGCTGCCTTCATCACAGAGAAGTAGTTATGCATAGGTTCCCCCATTCCCATAAATACGATGTTTGTGGCTCGGTCTCCCACAAGTCGTTCCACTTGCAAAATTTGGTCTAGGATTTGCCATGTATGAAGGTTGCCTTTGTATTCCAAAAGTCCTGTGGCACAGAATTTACAATTGAGAGTACATCCAATTTGGGAAGAGATACAAATGGTTTTACGACCCCCATCTCCTGAAGGAATCCAAACGGCTTCGATCTCTTTGTTTTCACCTACATAAAAAGTAAATTTACGAGTTCCGTCTTCTTTGGACGCAAGGTCCCTTCCAAGTTCAATTTCAGGAAAGGAAGTATGTTGTTTTAATTTTTCGCGAGCTTCTTTGGATAGGGTGGTGAACTGGTCTAAGTTCGTATAACGGCTCTTATAGATACCTGTATAAATTTGTGCTGCTCGGTATTTTTCCAGACCTAAGGAAACACATAACTCTTCTAGTTCTTTTTTGGTTTTCCCTTTGAGAACCGGTATTTCCTCTTTCATTTGTTTGGATGATCCACCTTTAGCCAATCTTTTCTGCGCCCCCCGTAGGGACAAGGATTTCCGGCAATTCTCTAATTCATACTCCAGATTCGGCTACGGAACAAGTCTAAAACGGAAATCTTGGCCACTTCTTAGTGAAATTACTGAGGCCAAATGGACATTGACTTACATACATTGATTCAAAAGCCTAGTATCTAGTGAGGAAAAATTACGAATGAATAGCGACGCCTTTATGGAATATGCCTTTATCGTCATGGTCGCGCTGATAGGAATCGAGATATTTGTTTCCTACATCAAAGGAAAACAATATTACCGATTGAATGTTCTCATTGCAGACGTGAGTACTGGTGTGATCTTTGCATTGATTGGAGTGGTCATCCTCCTCGGTGCCTTGTATGTATATGACCAAGTGGAAAGAAACTTTTCTCTCTCAACGCTTGGGTACAATTTTTTTCCACTGGAAAGCCCATTTCGTTTTTCGCCAAGTTTTTCTGTAAACTGGAAGGCTCTCGGAGCTTGGAGTTTTGCAGTTGTCTTTGCTGATTTTATCTATTACTGGTTTCATAGACATTGCCACGAAATCAATTTATTTTGGGCCACCCATGTCACCCACCACTCCACACAAGAAATGAATTTATCTGTGGCTTTTCGTGGAAACGGGTTACAAAGAATATTCGAATATATTTATTTTCTATCTATGGCAGTCCTTGGAATTCCCTGGCCAATGTTTTTACTCAGTCATAGAATTCTAAAAGTTTACCAATTTGTGGTCCACACTCGTTTTGTTGGGAAGTTAGGATTTTTAGAAGAGTTTATGGTGACTCCTTCCAACCACAGAGTTCACCATGGAATCCAACCAAAATACATTGACCGCAACCATGGTGGTATCTTTATCGTTTGGGATCGGATGTTTGGATCTTTTGAATGGGAAGCGGAAGAACCTATCTATGGTTTGACAAAACCAGTGAATTCTTTTAACCCCATCACGGTAAACCTACATGTATTCAAAGATATGTTCTTTCAAATTCTGAAATGTAAATCTTTGGGTGATGTATTGAAAACGGTATTTGGACCTCCTGGTTGGAAACCAACATACTTAATTACACCTGCGGATGCAGCTCCCGAACCGAACAAAGTGGTCAAATATGATCCAAAACCTCCGATGGGAGTTATGATTTATGTGGCACTCCAAGCGGCTGTACTTATGGCAGTGGGTCTTGTGATTTGGAAGGTAGCAAAAATCAATTTAGAAAAGGACATGGTGACATTGGGAATATTATCCATCGTGATCGTCTTTAGTCTGTTTTCTATCGATAGGACAATGGAAATGAAACGATGGTCGAGAAGGACAGAAGTAGTTCGAAACGTTCTCTTTATTCTAGCTTTTGTTGCGGCACTGTTTTATTCCAATATTCCAAATATTGAGATCTTTGCCATTCCACTCATTGGCCTCTCGTTTGTATCCTTAGTTTGGATAGTCATCAAACGAAAGACCTTCTTTGATTTGAGTAATATTTCTAATACTTGGTATTAGATTTAATTTCTTTAAGAACGGACTCCGAAGGGAACAAATGGTTCGACTTCAGGAGTTCGTCTCCTAAATTTAAAAAAGCTTTCGTTTTATCCCCATGTTTTTTGCATAAATTGATATCTCTGTAACAAAGCCCGATGTCCACAAACGGTGGTTTGATGGTCTTTGTTTCCCCCTGTCCACCAGACACTGACTGGTAATACAAAAAGTCATCTTCAATCCATCCAAATATATTCCCATAGGCAAAATAAGCAGACTGTCCTTTCACTTTCCTTAAATCCCGACCCATCACACTAAAATAAACTTCCCTTTCCATAAAACCAAGGATCGTAGGAATTAAATCCAACTGGGAAGTGATGTCTTCTCTCAGTTCCGGTTTGATTTTACCCGGGGCATAGATCAGTAGAGGAACATTGCGATCTTCGTAATAGTTGAGAAAGCGGTGGTGGCTATGGTCTGAAACAAAAAAGAAAATAGTATCCTTAAAGTAAGGAGCTTTTTTTGCTTTTTCCATATATTCATGCAGAGCAAAGTCTGCATAGTGGAGAACGTTTAAGTATTCACTGTCTTGAGTAGTCGATTCAAACAATCGATACTTTTCATCTGGCACTTTGTATGGATAGTGAGTGGTTCCTGTATGAATGACAGAGACAATTGGTTTACTAGGCTTTACCTCTAACAACCTTCGATGCATGGCGTCTAGTGAAGCTTCATCCAAATAACTCCAAGGCCCCGTTTTGTATTCTGGATTTTTTTCTAACTCACTTTTGCCGACGAGAGTATCAAATCCCCAATGGTACATGATACTTCCTTTATTGTTAAAACTGAGATCAGTTCCCGTAACAAAAAGAGTTTCATAACCGATTGTTTTTGCAATATTTCCAAGCCCTGAAAAACGATTGAGGATTTGCGGGGTGCGAACCGCCGTGAGGCCTGGTCTGTCGGGAATTCCTCCCATAAGAGCCATAAGTCCATTGGTAGTCCTTCCCCCACTCGCAAAAAAATTCTTAAAGAACATCCCTTGCCGAATGAGTTGGTTAAAATACGGTGTGACTACTTTTCCTTCGACTTGGCCAGTTCCAATGATATCAATAAACTTTCCTGTCCAACCTTCCAAAACAATCACAACAATATGTGGTAAGGGTTTCGTTGTATTGAGAGTGTTTTTCCGAAGTAAAGGATATTCTTCACTCACAAAAATAGAACCAGGATAAGCTACTTCCTTTTGGACGATGGCACTGGCATCATTCAATTTCATAAAATGACGGTCGTCCACTTTGGTCATTTTTAAGTCGGTGATCACAGTAAAACCTGGGTTAAGGACTAAATCGTTGATGATGGTTTCTTTGGTGATGATGGCATCACTTGTCCTTAGAGGACTCGTTTGAATTCCTCCGCGAATCCCAAGAATAAGAAGTGCCAATACTACCAGAAATTGGAGCCCCGCCCACTTATAGTGTAAATTTACATGCGAATAAGGAAACTTAGATTGGATTTTATAAATTCCAAAACTAATGCCACCTATGACAAACAGGCCAAGTAAAAACAAAAAAGGGTTTTGAGAAAAAGCAGATCCCACAAGAGGCAACATTTCAAAACCCAGATATGCAAAAGCTTCGTATCCTAAATGTTTGTTTCCATTCTCATAATAAATCAAATCCGCAATGAGAAGAAAAAGAAGTAGGATGATTAAAATGACGGGGAAAGTTCTCCATACAGCCCGATAAATACGGTTACGGTTGAGAAAGTGTAAAGAAGAATACAACAAGCTCGCGCCAAGTAACACACATAAGACGGAAATATCAAACCGTGCGCCTTTTAAAAATGCTTTGAATAAAATCCAAATGGATTTGTCATGGATCCGGTAAGAATACATGGTAAAAAAAGCGACCCGGTAAATAGTAAGGAATACAATCCCAAGTCCCGCCAAAAGCAAATGAAACCGAATGTAAAACGGCAGTTTTGAAAATAGTTTTTTCATAAATAAAAATTAAGAAACGTCCATAAAGTTAATTCAGTATAATGGTTAGTGCCAATTTTGGTTAAGGTTTTACCACTTTATATATGGTTCCTGATTGGTAGTCTGCTACAAAGATTTCTCCATCATTGTCCCGTCCAAAAGTCGGAATGAGTAAGTTCCATTTTCCAAGTGCAACGGTTTCCGTTACCCTAACATTCTCTCCCGGTTTTGGAACAGGAATAGCCCAAATTTTTCCTTGGATAAAATCACCAAACACATACATTCCTTTCAAACTGGGAATGGCAGAACCTGTATACACATATCCACCAGTGATGGATTGGCCTTCGTCTCTACCATATTCATAAAAAGGAGGTTGGTAAAGTGCCGTATTACAGCCGTCAGTAAAACAATGAAAACCTTCCGTTTGGTTCCAACCGTAATTTTTACCAGAAAGGATGATATCTACTTCTTCATAGGCATCTTGGCCCACATCAGCCACAAGCAAACGTCCGTCAGGTGAAAAACTCATTCGCCAAGGATTACGTATCCCATAGGCAAAAATTTCCGATGCGTAACCGGATTTTCCGACAAAGGGATTGTCTGAAGGTATGGAATAAGGTTTTTTAGATTCTTTGTCAGCGGTCACACTGATTCTTAAAATGGATCCAAGTAAGGTATTTGGATTTTGTCCATGGTTTTTGGGATCGGCTCTCCACCCTCCATCCCCAAGTCCAATGTACAAATGACTGTCCGGGCCAAACGCCAATTGTCCCCCATTATGATTAGGATAAGGTTGTTCCACTTGCAATAACACACGTTCGTTTACGAGTTTCATAGTCTCGTAATTGGTTGGGTTTTCCACTTCCCATTCGGAAACAATCGTGATGTCTTTGTTTGCAATCGACTTAACATAATTGGTATATAGTTTTGGTTGTTTGGAAAACTGTGGATGGAAAGTAAGACCAAGAAGACCTTCTTCGCTATCCGTAATGACTGGAAATTTTGCAAGCACTCGGCTTGTCTTTTTTTCTCTGTGAAAGAGTATAAGGTTCCCTGCTTTTTCTAAAACAAAAAGAAAGGGTGTGTCCCCTGGGGGAAACTGGATGTCCGTGGGTTCTTTTACCTTCACGACTTCTTGTAGTGAGATAGCAACTTGTTTGCGTTTGGCATCCAGGCCGATAAAGAGGGGTTTTGATCCGAGGACTTGGCCATCGGTTTCATACTTCTTATTGAAGTTTTTTAAAACGGTCCTGCCTAAATCATCACAAGAAATGGAGACAGACAAAAAGGAAAATAAAACAAAGATTTGGATTTTCATAGTACTTAAGGTTCCAGTCATAAGATAATTGACTTGGATTTGTGTCCGCAATCAAAAAACTTAGGTGAGATCTATGAAACTCTTTCGAATTCTTTGTATCCCTATCTTCCTCTACTTTGCTTATTTGCAATTGAATGACCCTGACCCTTACCTTTGGTTCCCTATTTACGCTATTGTGGCAATCATAGCGCTTGTTGGATTCTATCGTATGGTGCCCAAGTTCGTTGGGTGGATTCTTATACCAATTTATTTAGTTTTAGCCGTATATTTTTACACACAAGCTCCCTACTTTGGAATGGAAGTGGAAGAAGTCAGAGAGTATTTAGGGCTTTTGATTGCAAGTGCTGCAGTGGCAGTTCTTGTCTTTAAACGGTAGAAACTACCGCCTTTTACGAAAAGTTACAAAATACTTTGTATCAGGAAAACTAAGGAAAGTGAGTAGAGAATGAATTTGCCGACTATTTTTCGGCAATGACCTTTCCGTCTTCCAAAATCATTTTGATGAGTTTTGTCATCTCGACAGAGTATTCCACATCTAAATGTTTGGTGACTCCTTCGCAAAATCCGTTGATAATGAGTAACTTGGCATCGTCTTCGGACATACCCCTAGATTGTAAGTAAAACAATTGGTCATCATCAATTTTGGATACCGTGGCTTCGTAGTTTAGAGTTCCCTCTTCCCCAGAAACATCGTTGTAGGGGTAAGCATGCGACTGAGAGCGGTTGTCCATCATAAGCCCATCACATTTGATATGACTGTAAGATCCTTTACTCGATGGTTCAAACTTAACAAGCCCACGGTAGGAATTGATTCCCCCATCGAGTGCCACTCCTTTGGCAAGGATATTGGAACGAGTATTTTTTCCCACATGGATGATCCGAGCACCAGTATCTTGCACTTGCCCACTTCCAGCAAATGCTAAGGATAAAACATCCCCAGTGGAATGATCACCTTTTAAGATGATCCCTGGATATTTGATGGTATTGGCTCCAATATTACAATCGGTCCAAGTGATGTGAGCTGCTTCTTCGCAGATCCCCCGTTTCACGGTCCAATTGTACATATTCTTTTTCCAATTTTGTATGGTGGTATAAAATATCTTAGAGTCTTTTTTGGCAACGAGCTCTACGACGGCAGTATGAAAATTGGTTCCTTTGTCCTGAACCGAAGTACATCCTTCGCTGTATTCCAAATGAGCTCCTTCATCAGCGATGAGGAGTGTGCGTTCATATTGTCCGGAACTAGCAGCTGTTACTTTAAAATATGCTTGAAGAGGCATGGGAGTTTTAACTCCCTTAGGAATATAGGCAAATGATCCACCACTAAAAACTGCTGAGTTAAGGGCAGAGAATTTATTATCCCCAATGGTAACTACGGTTCCCAAATACTCACGAACGAGTTCCGGATATTCTTTGATGGCAGTGTCAATGTCGCAGAAAATAATTCCGAGATCAGTAAGTTCTTTTTTTACGTTCGCATAAATGGTTTCGGAATCATTCATGGTTTCGATTCCGGCCAGGTATTTCCTTTCGTGTTCAGGAATTCCTAATTTTTCAAAACTACGTAGGATTTCTGGATCCACTTCGTCCCAAGATTTTTTTTTCTTTTGGTTGGAACCTACATAATGTACATAGTCATCGATATTAATATGAAACTGAGGTATGAATCCCCAAGTAGGCATTGGTTTTTGTTCATAGACTTCGAAAGCCTTCAAACGAAATTCAGCAAGCCAACTTGGTTCGTTTTTGATATGGGAGATAGATTCTACAACCTTACGAGTGAGGCCCTTTGGAAAATTATCAGGTTTATAAAATTCAAAAGGTGCCTTGTCTAAACTGGCTGTAGTTTCCATACATTCTCCCTTCTCTATTTCAGAGAATCTTTAATTAATTTACGGAAGCGAAGTAAGCCTTAGACCCAGTAGGATCTGCTTTCATCGTTTTCTTTCCTTCGTCCCAGTTTGCAGGGCAAACTTCACCGTGTTTTTCCACAAATTGGAAAGCTTTGATGAGGCGCACTGCTTCTTCAATGTTACGTCCTACAGGAAGGTCGTTAACAGTTGCTTGGCGAATGATACCCGCAGGATCAATGATAAAGGTCCCGCGAAGGGCAACCCCAGCATCAGGGCCTGACTCGATCAAAACTCCAAAGGATTTTGCGATCTCTTTTGTTTTGTCAGCGATGAGTGGGTATTTGATCTCACCAATACCACCTTCTTTTCGGGCTGTTTTTTTCCAAGCTAAGTGCGAAAATTCGCTATCAACGGAAACTCCCAAAACTTCGGCTCCGATCTTTTTAAAATCTTCGAGTTTCGCATCGTATTCAATAATTTCTGTCGGGCAAACAAATGTAAAATCGAGTGGGTAGAAAAATAGAACCACCCATTTTCCTTTGTAATCGGACAATTTGATTTCTTTAAAACTATCCCCGATCACTGCTGTTGCTTTAAAATCTGGGGCATGTGATGTCACTTGTGGCATAAAGTCACTCCTTAGAATTATTCTAAGTACAATCCTTAGATTCTGTCTAGATGTTTTTGGACGAGCGACAGGTTTTCCAATGACCATTCTTCCCAAGTGATAGATTCGACAAACCGCCTATCATGGCTAACCACCACCAATGCGGTTTGGAGGGTCTTAAGTGAGCACTCGAGTGCCTCTAAAGAATTTATATCCAAATGGTTGGTTGGTTCGTCTAAGAGAAGAATTTCTGGGCTCTCTTCCAGGTGAAGAGATAAATATAACTTTTTTATTTCTCCCGGACTAAAACTTTCTGACTCTGCAAAACGTTTTGGATCTGTTCCCAACCGGTGGATTCCCGAAAGGACCTTCGCTTTTGCGTCCGCTGGAAGGTTTTGAAATTTCCACTGCAAACTTTGGACCTCTTCTTTCGAAAACTCTTGGGGTAAATACAAATAAGGAATTTGTTTTTCTTCGCATTGATTTGCTAAAAACCGAAGGAGTGTAGATTTACCAGTTCCGTTTTTTCCAGTGATCGAAATTTTTGATTCAGGTTGGATTTGAATATGAGTATTCAAGTTTAGTTTCATAAATCCAAAATCAAAACAATCTTCTTCCCATAAAAACAAATGTTTCCTTTTGGAAATTTCCGTTTTCCAAGTTATCCCCAAATTTTCTTTTTCAGGAAGGTTTACAAAGATTTCATTTTCTTTTCGTTCGGATTGTTCGTATCTTTTTTCTAACTGATTTTTGAGTCGGCCAGCTTGACCATCTTTTCCACTCACACGCGCTAAGTTCTTTTTAGAACGACCATCATGATCATGAAGATCCAAACCTTTTTTGGATCTATGTTTGTGGGAAAGACTCGCCTCTTCTCTTCTACGTTTGAGTTCTGCATCTAGTTTTTTTCTTTCTTTCCGCCTAATTCCCCAATCGTGAACTCTCTTCTCGGCTTCTCTTTTCATTTCCCTTTTGCCTTCGGAATAATTTCCTGGCCGTTGCGAATAAAAATTCTTTTCTAAAAACACACAAGAAGTTGTAAGATCATCTAACAAAGATCTGTCGTGGCTAATGAGGATTCCAATTCCTTGGTAATGTTTCATAGCACCCTGAATGATCTGGATACTTTCAAAATCTAAATGGTTTGTGGGTTCATCCAAAATCAAACTCGCAGGTCCATAGGACAAAGCCATAGCAAGGAGGATCCTTCGTTTTTCTCCAAAACTCAAATGATCATATTCTTCTAAAGATTTGATTTTGACCTTCAAAAGATTTTTATATTTTCCTGATTCTTTGGAATTGTCATAAAGAAAATCTGATAGTTCTTCTTTGGAAAGATCTGTATCTTGGGAAAGGTAATAGACAGTTTCATTTCCAACCACAGTTCCTGAATTTGGTACCAGTAAACCTGCAATGATTTTGGCAAGAGTGGATTTTCCACTCCCGTTTTTGCCAACAATTCCCGTCCAACCTACACTAAAATGAAGGTTTAGACCTTGGAATAAAAGCTCGGATTGAGAATCGTAGAAATAATTTAAATTGTGAATGGTGATATGTTGGGACATGCGACAAGCTCCTTTGGTTTCCATTGGGGAAATAAGCAAACAAGTCTTGTCCTAACGAGTTAGGAGAAAGATGGATTTAGTATTTTAATATTTGTTTGCCTATTTTTGTGTTCGCAATCTCATCGGTTTGCACCTCTCTTATCTATGTTAGACTGTGAAAAAAGAAAAAGTTGTCAAGAGTTTAGTTTCCCTTAGCCATAAGGAATTTTTCCATAAACTCTGTGATGTCGCGAATGTTACGATTGATCATCTTACGAAGTTCTGGAGGAATATTTTGTGATTTGATCACTCGGTAGTAGTTCAAAGCATTTTTTAACATCTTACGACGAGCAAACTCTTGTGCTTTCATAAGCATAGGTTTGTATTTATAATACGAATATTCCATAATGGAATAGTTCTTCGACAATCGAAATGCATGGGGAATCTTTCCAAAATCATAAGTCAGTGTTAAAAAGGGCGCGTCATCTGCTTCGGGGGGTTTTAGTTCCAAAACCCCGTGGATGATTTTTTCTGGTTCGTCCTCTGTGGCTTTTTCGGCCATTTCATCCAGAGGAATGGGCGATTCTTCATCCGCAATCTCGCCTAAGTTTCCATCAACGATTTCAATTTCAGGAGCCTCTGCGTCTTCCAGAGTGGGCCCGTCGCCCGCACCTGCATCTTCTTTAAGTTTGCGGTCCCGAAAGACTTCATCTGCATCGGGAAGTCCTATCCTTAAGTCTTCACTAGTTAACGGCCGATTGGTGAGTTCTACTTGGATCGGTAGATCGGTTTCAATGATGGTCTCTGACTTTTGTTTGTTTGGATCTACCGCTTCTGGCAGGTCAGTCTTTGGAGAAATGAGTTTCTCTGTTTGTGGATCAATTGGATCAGGTAACTCTAATTCTTTCCGTAAAGCATCTGTTGTTGATTCTAACCAATTGGGTTCCTCATCCGTTCGACCCTTTTCTTGTGGATGAAGAAGAGGTTCTTTTTCATCCCTACGCAAATCATTTGGATCAGGAAGATTAATGGGTTCAAGACCCCAATCCTCTGGAAGTTTTAAGTTTGGTTGGTCAGGAAAGTAGGGTTTTAGTAAATCATTAAGAGAGGCTTCCTCTCCTTTGGCTTCTAGTTCCTTGGCTTTCTTTTCGATCTTCTTTAAAGCTTGGTTCTTTAAAAAGTCTTCTCGCTCCTGAAAGCGGTCTTTTTTCCTTCTGTCTTCACCAGACCGTCTGTCTTTTCTTCCTGCAAGATTGGTTCGCCTGTCCGCATTCTTTCTACGTTCGTCACCAGACCTTCTGTCTACAAGGGGAAGGTCTTTGAATTGTTTCCAATCATTGGAAAAGAAAGTATCTTCAGGAAGGTCAAGCTCCGATACATCCTTTTTTGAAATCTGGTCAGCAAGCGTCTGTAAGTCGAGAGGTTGGCGCGGTCCTGCCGGAGTATTTGGACTTCCCAATCCACTTGGGATTCCAGGCATATCCGGAGGAACATAAAAGGGTCCAACAATTCCTGATCCCGGTGGTGCCATGGGAGCCCCAGGCATTCCACCGGCAAGTCCTCCCGTCGTCAAACCTTGGTTTAACGATTGTAAAAGTTGGTCTTGATTTTGAATGACCTTGGGATCAAAACCGGGTGCCTGAGGGGAGGATTGTAAAAACTGGTATACAATCGGATGGACCAATTGGTTTCCACCTGCCACATTTTGGTTAACCTGGGGACTAGAGATGGAAGCGTCAGAAGGTAAAGAAGGTTTTCCTTGAGGATATGGCGTATCTACCGTGTTTGGTGGCAAAGGAGGCGGAGGTAAAGCGGAGCTCTGTTGTGGAGAAGATTGTGGCGCTTGTGGAAAGTTAGGTGGAGGCGAATTTTGGGCAAATTGGATGGCACGAGCAATCGATTCGGCAAAAAGTTCAGATACTTCCTTTAGAGCACCTACAAGATCTGTAAGGTCTTTGTCAGGTTTTGGACTCACACCAGGTTTTGGTTCTTTTTTCTTTGCCTTTTCTTTTCCTAGCGGATCCTGTTTGGATTTGTCTTCCTTTCCTGGATCTCCTTGTTTTCCAGAAGAAGGATTGTCTTCTAAAAACTCTTCTAAGTCCTGAATGTTTTTCTTAATTTTTTCTTTGATCTCTTGGTCAGGAATGCGGTTTCCTGTCCGCTCAAAGATCTCAATTGCTTCCTCTACTTGTTCTGCTTCAACAAGAGCCTCTGCATTGAGGAGTGGTCTTCTATGAAAGGAATACTTTGAATTTTTGGAAATGATATCATCAGCGGAAAAACTAATATCAGGTGTTTCACGTCTTGGTCTATCTCCAGAAGAGGAAGATTCTGAACCTTCTTCCCCAAATTCACCTAACGGTAGATCGCTGAGAGACTTAGGCTGTTTTTGTTTTTCACGCCTACCACCTCTTCCGGACTTTGGTTCTTTCCCAGAACTAGGCTTCCCAGGTTCTCCTGGTTCTTCATCGCTATCCGATTCTAAATCAGATAATCTTTCCGAGAGGGGTTTTGGTTTCGATTTAGGTTCTTTGGAATCTGTTTGAAAATTTAATTCTTCTCCGCGCCCACCGGAATTTGATCTTTCTTTTTTTGGAGATTTTGATCGTGGCTGTGTTTCCTGAGCTTCTACCGATTGTCTTTGTTTTTGTCTTCGTTTTTGGCGTGGACTTAAATCAGTTTCGGACCTGCCTCCCCCCTCGCTCCCAGCGATATCATTGAGGTCGGCACCTGCGCCGGAAAGACCGAGTAACATCATGAGGGTGGTTAACATAAAAGGGTACTACTCTATATTTTCGAGGTTTCCTATACAGTAACTTAAGGTCGAATCAAAGAATATTCAATTTCCTAGCATTTTACGCACGTCTTTAGGCCAAAATGACTGCAAGTTCTTTTTCTGCTTGACACAAGAGAAATTCTTGCGTTCCATGGTGGCATGAAATCCGTTGCGAAAAAAAATCTCAGCTTTGCCTCCTCACCGGACAATGCAGACGGGTTGCAGTTGAAAATCACATTTGACGAAGACACAAAAACTGCCTTTGGTGATTACACCTGCCCCGAAAAATACCAGGGTTTACCGGATCAAATCCACCCAGGAATTATATCCACTATCCTAGATGAAATCATGGTTAAGATCAATGAAGCGATGAATTTTGAAACCACTACAGGTGAATTAACCATACGTTTCCTTCAACCTGCGAAAGTGAATGAACCATTACACTTACGTGGATGGTTTGTGAAAAAGAACAAAAAAATCATAGAAAACAGGGCTGAAATAGAAAATGAGATCGGCAAAATAGTGGCCCGCGGAAAAGGTAAATATATCGAAGCTGAAGACTGATTTATGCCGGTGTGGTGGAATTGGTAGACGCAGTGGATTCAAAATCCACCGATGGTAACATCATGCCGGTTCGATTCCGGCCATCGGTACCAACAGTAATTTAGTTCGAATCTCTCTCGCAAGCCTTTTGATAAAAATCTTCTTCGATGGTATCAATGGCTTGTAAGATTAGGGAGATTTCTTCTTCTTTCATCTGATCAAAGATAGCTCTTCCCTCTTTTAGAATCGAAACTCCCAGTGTAATTCCTTTTTTATCTTCCACTGTATACAAATTTCCCTTTGATTGCATCTTTATTAAGATATCTTCCATGATCAGTATGATTTTGCGAACAAGGTCTGCATCCGAAAATACTTTGAAGAGGGCACCAATGTCTTTACGAAAGGCATCGGCTTTCTGTTTTTCTACTTTTGCTATGAGGGAATCCATGGCAAATTCAGATTCCAATAACCTTAACTTGTTTTCCCTTCTATCCAGTTCCATCACAAGCTCTTCTTCAAACTGATGAGCTGTCACATAAGAATGGAGAGCAGCAAGCCCCGCTTTTAATGCCAAAGGAAAATGTTTTCCAAAACGAAAGATAGACATAGCTAAGTTACCAAGGATTCCCCAAATTTTTGTGGGATGGTTTACGAAGCCAGATAACGCATCAAAGGCGGCATCCAATTCCTTTCTTTTAGAATATTCGGGATAAAGGTATTCTAAAAAAAAATGGAGTAACCTATCGATTGTATTACGAGGAATGGATCGAAACTCTGGATACAGTTTTAAATTCTCTTCTGAATATCTCTTTTGGAGAGATTTTTGGTACATAACTATAAGCTCTTGAAAGAGAGGGTGGTCGAGAACTTTCGAAGATTCTTTTTTTGGTTTCATAGATCGTATTTATTTATAGTACATCATCAAAATAAGTTTCATACCGTTCCCAATTTACTTTTTTACCTTTTGGATTGTAAGGCAAATTGGAATTTTTTTTCACATCCAGACCAACAAACAAAGAGTAGATACCGACTGCTAAAGAAATGGCAGTTTCTTTTTTGTTTTGAGTAAGGTATTTCATATCACGACTTCGATTGACATATCCAATTTCAATAAAGGCACAAAGAGCATTGGTATAAGTAGGAAGGCTATAGGTAGAAATATAAGGTTTCTGGATCGGACCAAGTTCTGGATACGGCGAGTCTTTTTCTTTCAATTGGATAGGAAGTCCATATTGGACAAAACGCATCAGTTCCTTGGTTACATAGTGGTTGTCACCACCAAACCCTTCCTTTCCCCCTTCCCTTCTCCACTCCTCTTTTTTTCCCTTCTCTCTTTCCCAAAACTTTCCTGTTTCCAAAAAGTCTTCATGATTTGTGGCATAAGGGCCTGGTTTCCCAATTTGTTTTTCCCAATTGGGATCATCGGCATAGCGCCAACTCACCATATTTTGGCGGTATCCTTCAAACTTAGAAATATCCGTTTCTTTCCCGTTTTTTTTCGACCAATACCCATGCAAGTAAATCCAAGTATCTGCCATGGCATTCTCTAATTTGGACCAGCCCGATTGGAAAATGAGCCAGTCCGACCAAGGACCATTCAAAAAGGTATTTTGCGATTTTTTCTTTTCTGAGATTTTTTTGATTTGGGAGAATGTTTTGAACCCAGGAGTCAGGACGGCACCCATTCCCCCGGTTTGGCCCTTACTTGCAGGATTCAAATGGAGAGACAATACTAGGTGAGGTTTTGATTCATTGATTTTAGACAATCTACCTTTTCGACGAACACCCGTTTTTGGGTCTGGAAAGTCATACAACCGATAGGTTGCATTCGGATCGTCTGAAGCCGAATCTTCATCAAAGGATGTTTCCCGTGTGAGTTTACTTTCCAAGGTAACTCGAGTAAATTCTGATTTTTTTGAAAATAGCTGCAGGTACCCTTCAAATTCTTTCCATCCTGCCTCTGTCTCGGTAAGTTTTAGGATTCTATGCACTTCCTTAGCTAAGTTAAGGACTACCTTTCTTTCCGTTAGGTTTCCGTGTTCTGTTCCTTGTTTGTATGTTTCTAAGTAAGTTTGTGTGACACTGTCATATTTGTCTCCGTGTTGTGCCTTGGGATCTTTGGCGATACCACCATGTCCTGGATCCACAACAATACGAAAGACAGGCACCGCTCCCAAAGAAAAGGAAACGAACCCAAAACCTAATATGAGGAGAAATCTACGGAACAATAAGGAAGATAAAGAAAGCACGATGAGTCATTCTCCGCACCCAGGGGAGCGGAGAAAAGAAAAAGTTTAAAGTTCTATTTTGTTTGTTGGCTAAAGATTTGGTTTCTGTTATCGCTTAAGTCTTTGCTGTATTTATCAGTGATTGCTTTTTTATCCGCCTCTGCTTCTTTGAAATCAGACAGGATTTTGATTCCATAGTCCTTGGCAATTCGGTAATGGACGATTGCATCGTAGAACCTGTCATCGCGGGACATGTCAGTTGCCAAACCCATTTGACCATATGCGATACGAAGTTTTTGTTGTCCTTCCGCAATCTCACGGTAAGGAACCACAACCTTCGATCCTTCTTGTGAAGTTTCCACCAACTGCGATTGTTCTTGGCCTGTGATTAAATCCGCACATTCCGCAAGTAAGTTCTGTGTTTTGGTATCATAGTTTTTTGAAAACTTACCAAGTAGAGTGGATATATCTTTTTCCAAAGCGACCATCGCTTTTCCCGAAGCAATGTAAGCTCGTCTGTAGTAATAACGTAAAACAACTTGGTAATCTTTTTTGATTTTGTCTAGTGCTGTTTTGGAATCAGGAACTTCATCACCAAAGTTTGCAGTGACAATCGTTAGTAGTTTGATAGCATTGATGACACGGTCTTTGTTATTTTCGGAAATGTTCTTATATTGTTTACGTTCTAAGTTGTTCCCTTGGTCTAATTTGTCGAGTTCCTCAAAGGACTCTTTCCCTTTTTCGGGCGCCCCGGACTCTTGTGCTGACACCGACAAACATACGAAACAAAACGAAAGGATGATGAAACTATTTTTTAACACGAAACTGACTCTCCTTAAACCAAGGAGCAGAATAGCCGAGATTACAAGGGTTTGACTACTATTTTTTATCCTTTTGGAAAAAGAGTAACCCATCACCTACAGGATACAAAGTATAATGAGAAACTTGGGATTTCACCTCATCCCAAAGAGCCATGACGGCCAAATCGGATGGTTTCTTTGGATCAGGTTGGAGGACTCGACCATGCCATAACATATTATCGAATAAAAAACAAGCTCCTGGGTTGGCACTTCTCCAAAGGATTCGGAAAATATCCAGGTAGGTAATTTTATCACAATCTACAAAAAAAAGATCTGAATTCTTCCATTCCTCTGTTTGTTCTTCTAAGTATTCCATCACCGAGGCAGTGACCCGCTTAACATGGATTTGTTCCCAGATCCCCATCTTTTTAGCATACTCATCCAGAAGGGCTGCCTGTGCTTCGTGGCGGTCTACTGTCACAAACTGACTTCCTGGAGAACCGGTAGCCATCCAAAGAGTAGAATACCCAAGACCAGTACCTAATTCTAAAACTTGATTTGGTTTCAGTAGGGATAAGAGATGAGATAACACAGCTCCCGTGGCCGCAGTCACAATGGGTATGTTTTTCTCTTTGGCATAATTTTCCATTTCCGAAAAAACTGAGTTAGGTTTATAGACCAAAGTAGAATCTATAAAAGATTCCAATTCGGGGATATAGATACTGGGTCGTGGTTTCATGTTTTGGGAGGTAAAAAAAGAGAAAGGCGGTCTTTTAAAATGGCTGGAACTTTTTTACGAACTAAATCGTTTAACTCACGATAACTGTAACGTTTAGAAGGATGGATAAGTACAATGGCTTCATTTTCGAAAGCTGAGGCATGTTCTATGATTTCATCGAAATGAGTGTGCCCCCATTCCCTTGCCCGACTCACATCCCTTTTTTCACAATAATAGGTGCATTCCATAAAGAGAATTTTACTCTTACGAACATCTTCATTTTCCAATACGTATTCAATTTTTGTATCCCCAGAAAAGGAAACAAAGGGAACTGAAATTTCTTCTGTTGGGTCTTCCCCCAAATCCTTTTTATTCCGAATTTCTTCAGAACTGAGACTAGTCCATTCTTTCTTTAACTTTCGTTTGGTTTCATAAACCGTATAACCTTGAGAAGGAACTCTATGAAAACTTTGCCATGGCTTAAAAAAATACCCAGGTTTTAAATCCACCCTGTCCCCGAAGTTAAGACCAATCAATTCGCAATCATATTCAAAATCTTCAATTTCCGAATATAATTTTAGAATTTGTGACATCTTAGGTTCTAAAGATTTAGGAAGATAAATTTTAGGAACAGGGAGTTTACGAAGGCTCCTTTGTGACACATAGTAAGGGATTCCGCAAGAATGGTCTAGATGGGCATGTGTTAATAAAATTTTTCCAATATGAATTTTGTCAGGATTGATAAATCCAAAATCAAACATGAAGTCAAGGGAAGGACAAATGATTGATGTCCGAATCCCTCCTTCGGACAATCCTTCAAATTTGGTTCCTTTGTATTCGAAACTAGCAGTTAACATTAATCTTCCGGATTGATCACTTTGACAGATCCCTGAAAGGAGGATTCCAAAGTTTTGGGACCTACAATAGTCACTAATAATTTGTTTGATTGGAAGTACAGTTTGCCCACTCTTTTTAAGTCGGCTAGAGTTAAGCGGTCGATTTCCTTTCTAAAGTTTTGTAAATATCCTTCAGGCATTTTGTGGTCACGTCTTCTCACTTCACTGGCAAGAGTTCGTTTATCATCTTCAAATTGAAATACAAACTGGTTGATAATGGCGTTTTTGGCCCGAATTAGTTCTTCTTCGGTTAAGGAATCAATGAGTTTTGGTTGGATGAGTTCTCGCATAAGGGAAAGTACTTCTTTTGCAGATTCTGTTTTTGTCATTGCAAAGAACTGAATGGTTCCATAGTTTTCCTGAAACTCAGTATTACTTCCTGCAGAATAAGCAAGGCCTCTATTATTTCTGATTTCTCTCATATAATAGGAATTAAACCCTCCGGCGCCAATGATATAATTCAAAACTTGGACGGCATAAAAATCAGGATGTTTGTGTTCAGGAAGGACACCTATCATAGAAATAAAAGTTTGGTTTACATCTTTTGCTACCAAACGAATTTCCTTTCCTTCTTTTTTTACATTTTCAGATAATAGAGAAGGAGTGATCTGTTCAGATTCCAGTGCTTTCGATCCTTCCAACAAT
Source organism: Leptospira terpstrae serovar Hualin str. LT 11-33 = ATCC 700639 (assembly GCF_000332495.1). Classification (NCBI taxonomy): domain Bacteria; kingdom Pseudomonadati; phylum Spirochaetota; class Leptospiria; order Leptospirales; family Leptospiraceae; genus Leptospira; species Leptospira terpstrae. Next base: position 879,974 of record NZ_AOGW02000010.1, read on the forward strand.
TTAGGAAAAAAATTGTCCCATGACTTCAAATCAAAATCACCAGTCACAAGAAATCTACGTTTGGGTTCACTCAAAATTTCTTTTTGGAACTGGACGAGGTCAGTGAGTTTTAGAGATTCCAAGGAAGTAAGTTGCATGGAAGAACCTGCAATGGTTCCACGAAACAAAGCTTCCTTTGCCTTTCTAGATCCAAGTGCCGTAGGGTTATCATTTCTACGTTTGATCTCCTCACCTAACTTTCCCTTTGTGGTAGAAATCAATGATTCATCTAAATTTGGTTCGGCAAAAAAAGACTGTAAAACAGGAAGGACTTCCTTCTCGGTGGATTTAAGATAAGAGATACTAAAAACAGTTTTTTCGTAATCGATTGAAACAGAAAAAGAAGCTCCATAAAACTCCAGTGTTTCTAAAAACTTCTCTTTTGGATACTTAGCAGATCCCGACAATTCCCAACTATCTTCTAATAACCTGGCAATTTCGACAGACCTTTTGCCTAAATGTTTTTTACCGTGGTAAACATAAATATCTGCATACACAATAGGAAATTCCGCATTTTTTAAAGAGAACACCTCAACACCGGAAGGTTGGTCTACGGAGGTGATTTTCGGAACTTCGAACTCCAATGGTTTGAATTTTAGATCCCGAACAAATTCTCCCATCTCACGGGCAGCAAGTGCAGAAAAACTAAGAGCTAATAATACTAAAAAAATACGTTTCATTCTGATTTTTTCCTTACATCTTCCAAAACACCGACAACAACTTTATCTTTAGAGAGATAAGTGGGAATGAGGGTTTGGATATCATTGGATGAAGTTTTCATGATAGCTGAATATTGGCGGAAAAGCCCAGTCCAACTTCCATATAACAACTGATAGTAACTAAGTAGATCGGCAATACTTCCATTTTCATCTAAAGTTTTGATAAAGTCTGAAACCATTTGGTTTTTTACTTTGTCCAACTCCTCTTGGGGAATTCCATTTTCTTTTATCTTTGCTAATTCTTCCCAAATGATTTTTTCGATCAGTTCTGGTTTGGCATCCTCTTTAGGTTTGATAAAGAATACAAAATAATTTTGGTATCTTTCACCCGGATAACCGTTGGCAGCTCCTACACTCACTGCTATCTTTTCTTCCAAAACTAATCGTTTGTACAACCTCGATCCCGTTCCTGAAGTCAGAATAGTGGATAATACATCAAAAGAGGAATTATCTTTATGAGGATAGGGAGGTTTTAGCCATCCAACCATCATCTGACTTCCGGAAGGATGATAGACTTTGAATCGTTTTTCTCCAGGGAAAGATTTTTCTTCCACTTTATATGTAGATCTTGGTTTGCCTGGTTTTAGATCCGAAAAATATTTACGAATTATAGATTCTGTTTCTTCAAAATCAAACTGTCCAACTATGGAGATGACCATTCTATCGGGAGTGTAGTGTTTTTGAAAGAATGCTTTAGTATCATCTATTTTTAAAAAGGGAAGGCCTGTGGAATAACCAATCACAGGTTTTCGATAAGGATGGCTTTCAAATGCTAAAGAAAAAAACTTTTCCCGCAAAACACCTGCTCCACTATCGTCAGTGCGCATCCGACGTTCTTCAATCACAACGTCCCTTTCCGTATAATATTCTCTTAAGATAGGATTTTTTAACCTGTCTGATTCAATCTTTGCCCAAACTTCAATTCGATTGTTGGGAAGTTGGATTTGGTAGTTTGTAACATCTTGTGAAGTATAGGCATTGAAACCAACTTCACCATTTTGTTCATAAATATAGGAATCTTCATTTTTTACGATAAAGGCATCTTGGAGTTGGATGAGATTTTTTAACCTGCGATTTACGGTTTCCGCTTCCTCTTGCAAAGTAGAAGGAATGGTTTCTCCCCTTGTCGTAAGGTCACGAATTTTTAGTTTCAGATCATCCAGTTCTGTTCCCCAAACTTCGATTTGTTTTTGGTATTTTTCTTCTTTTTCGAAGTCGGTAGTTCCCACTGTTTTTGTTCCCTTAAAGAGCATATGTTCCAAAAGGTGGGCGGTCCCTGCTTCTTCGGGAGTTTCGTCGACTGCTCCCACTAGAAATTTGATGTAGAGGGCTACGGTAGGCGAAGTTCCCCTCTTCATCAGCACAACAGTCAGACCATTGTCCAAATGAATGGTTTTTATCTTTTCGCGAAATTGGGATTCAGAGGTTCCAAAGAATTGGTCCTGGGAAAAAAGAGGTAAAAATTGTAGAGAGAAACAAAGGAAAAAGATTCGTAATTTCGACATCATCTACTAGTCTTGAAGGTGGAAATGGTTCGTAAACTTCTAATTTTAAGCCTCTTTTGTTCCTGCCGCCTCTTTACCATTGCCGATCCCAGTTATGTGGAACGTGCACTCCAGAATGAAACCGATGTCGGTTTTATCTCCCGCGAATTCTTTCAAATCAAAGTGGAAATCCCTGTGACTTACAAAGAAGTTTCTGGTGTAGACAGAAGGAAGGATTGTAAACAAAGAGCTTTTGTGGAAAGAGAGACATTGAGTTTGCCTTACCTTCTTCAAGTCCAAAGGCAAAAACATAAATTCGGAGAAGGGATAGAAGAATATTCGAAATCGCTGGAAGGGAAAGACAGACAAACAAGACTTGTCGCCAACGCCCCTCAAATCACAACAGCAACAGGCAGTCAAACAGCAGCCACACCTACTGCTACGACAGCGCAACAAAACCCACAATCCACCCAAGGCCAAACCACTACAAATCCATCACAAACCCAAACCTTGGGCCAGGGCCTAGGCGAAGTTAGGGGGAATCCCCAAGGCCAAAAAGACAACCCTGTAGAGAACTTACACAACTTTGCTTGGTTCTTCGATGGTCTTACCCTATACAAAGAAGATTACTCTGATCGTACAAAATGTGCTTTCCTATTCCGCAACATCCAACCTAAATTAATGGAACGTGTGGAGAAAACTCCCATTTCTGAACCTAGGAAATTGTAAATGAACAAAACTTTAACAAGGATTATCCTTTCTTTCGCTATTGCTATTCTCGTTTGGAATTGTAAATCCAAAGAAACCAAAGAAGTTGTGCCACAGGCCAAAGATACAGAAAACGAAGTAATTCTAGAGTTTACGAAAGCAAAGGAAGGATTTATTTCTGAAACTTTGTTTCAAGTTGCAGTGTCTAGTGTTTTGGAATCAGAATCTGCAAGGGCTGAAGAAGCAAAAACCATTGCCGAACAAAAGTCTCTTAACTTATTAAAAACATATACCATTCCCAATCTTTCCGATAAGGGAAGGAAAGAACTCCGTGAAATTTCGAAAGAAGGAAAGATTGTGGATAAAAACGTTTCTATTGGTGGAAGGTATTTTTTCTTATACCAAATTCAAAAAACCAATTTGAAACGTCTCGTTACTAAAGACTTAGAATGATTTAGAACTTAAATAGAAAACGATTTGTTTACTTTAGCAGGTATACAAATGTTTTTCACAAAGTTACAATAAAACAACTTCGCATCTAGTTGTAACTTACCCTTACCTTCTACTTGGAAGGTTAAGGGTTTTAAGTATTCAAAGTATTCTGGTTTTTTGTGGTGCACTGGCCCCTTTAGTTTTAAATCTGCATTCAAAACTTTAAGACCCTCAGTCCCGGATAAAAATATCCGATGCGGTGCTTCCATTTGGAACCCGAAGTCTTTTGGCAAAAACAATTCTAATTCGAACTTACCAGGTGATTTCTGTTTGATTGAAATTTCGATCGGGTGAGTTTCTAATGGATCTGCCGTAAGCTCATTCGTCCCAAAATTACTACTGGCAAACCCCAAAAGAGAAATTACAAAAAGAAATCGAATTTGTTTCATACAACGATTAGACTTATAAAACTTTCCGTAAAACCACACAACGATTGGAATTTGTACCTTTTTCGTTATTGGAAACTTGCCAACAATTCGAAAGTTTTGTGAAACTCTGCGTATGAACATAGGTTTTGTTCCAAACAAGACCTGTCCCTTCCGCCATCCGAACCACATCCTCATCCAAATACAGAATAGAATTTCCTTTTTTGACTTCCCCTACTTCCATCACCATGTAAGCACCTTTTTTAAGAACTCTTGCTGACTCTTTTAAGGTAGATCGAATGAACTCATTCCAATCATTCAAATTACTGAAGATGCTGAGTTTTCTATCTTTTGACTTGCTAATGTCCAAAAACCAATGCCTCAACCAATTGTCACCTTCATAGTCCACCTTATCTAGAAAAGGTGGGGAAGTCACAATCAAATCTACAGATTCAGAATCTAAGTTAGGAACAGAGTTTGCTGAATTCAGTGAGTATAAATTATTCTTAGAGAATTCATGGTAAAACGGTGGAATGGGAAGAGCCAAATCACGTTTCATCTTTTGATAGATTCTTGGTTTGATTGGCCGGTATTCTGGAGTTTGGCCACGTTTGATATTATTTTTTGCCTGCGCTTCCGGAGGAATCGACACTTGAGGAAAAGTGTATACAGAAAAAAATCCAGTGCTATGTCCATGTAACCGAGACAAGGCGATTAGAGAAATGAATTTCATTTCTACTGACGGATCTTCTGCCATACATTTTTTTAGGTTTTTGATCTCCTTAAGAGTACGCGGATGGAAAAAAGGTAAGAGATTTACATCAAAAGGATCATCCTCTACTTCCGCTTCTAAATTCAATGAATTTAACTTCTTTTCTAAATCTTCGAGTTTAGGTACGTATTGCCTAGCACTCGCAAGAAAAATAGACAAAGGATGGATGTCATTATGTACTGCCACATGCCCTTCAATATTAGCTTGAATCGCAGTAGTCCCTCTACCACCAAACGGATCATATACGACTCTGTTTTTCTTTTTTAAGAATTCCTTCATAAAGAAAGAAGGAAGTTCCGGTTTAAATGATGCTCTATAACTTACAGTATGATGAATTGGATGTCCTTGGCGTTGTTTTGCAGTCCAAAACTCACCAAATACAATCTTATCGGAATCCTTTAATAGTCTGCCTGCTCCTGCCATCCTTTGCAAAAGCCTCCTCTCTCTTTATAGAAAGATCGGAGGAAAGGCGTTCTTTACGTTGGATTTTTATTAAAACCTATGGGACATAGTCTTTGTAATTTGGGAAGAAGGATTCTATCTCTGCCAGTGGTTTTGATTTGATCAGGATTTCTTTCCCAATTCGATCATCCATATAACTTATGCTATGTGCATGTAATAATTGACGATCAAACCCAAGTTCTGCAAGTAAGGAATCAGTAAGTCCTGAATTTACAAAATCCAAAAACATTGTCTCTCTTGGTCCATACAATTTATCCCCAAGGATCGGAAATCCTAAGAAAAGTAGACTGGCTCGAATTTGGTGGATCCTACCTGTAATTGGTCTGACAAGCACCAAGCTAATATTTTGCGATTCGTTGTATTTCAAAGGAAGGAAATTTGTTGATACTGACTTGGCTTCTTCAAATTCCAATGGAGAAAATTTCATTTTTTTGCGAATCGCCGAATCCAAATCACGACCAATAAAACCCTTAAGGACAACTTCCTTTGGAAACAAACCTCGAACGACTGCAAGGTATTCTTTTTTTACAGTTCTTGATTCAAATTTCTTTTGGAGCCAAGTGCGGCCCGCTTCCGTTTTGGAAAAGATCACAATCCCTGAGGTTTCCCGGTCAAGCCTATGTACAGGAATCGCTATAGGATAAACCTTCTCCAAAAGATTGAGTAATGTCTTTGTCCGGTATCTTCCCGCTGGATGTATGGGTAAGTTTCCTGGTTTGTCTACAAAAAGAAAGTCCTCTGTTTCCTCTAGAATGGAATAGTTCGTATCAACATCGGGTTCCTCGATTCGACCAGGTATCGGTTCATAGGTTAAAGTATCGCCTTCTTTCAGAACCAATTGAGACGGAGCAATGATGTCTTGGACTTTGACCCGACCTGCTTCTAGTAAATAATTCCATTCTTCCGGGTCGTGGTAGGGAAATTTTGTGGTGAGAAATTCAAAGACAGTCTTACCCGTATACGGATAACGAATCAATGACTTGTAAGTAGTCATTCCTTAAGATTCAGAGATGGGTTCATCCGAAGAAAAATCGGCATCCATGGCACCACCAAAAGGATCCCCTGGTTCATCCACAGCTCCCACGGAGGTAGACTCCGTTGTTTCTTCAACTAATTCAGACGACTCTGCAGTTAGTGGTTCCAAAGGAGCGTTAGCCAATTCTTCTGCTTTTTCTGCATCTAAAAAGGCACCAAGAATATCTAAATCTTTTTCTGTTAGGTTGTAGAACTGGCAACCGACTCGAAAATTTGTTTCTTGGTTACGGATGTTTTTTATGATTCCGCGGATTGTAACACGTTTGCCTTCTTCTAAGTTTAAATCGAAAAGAATGGTACCATTTAAAGTCACAGACCTTGAAAAAGAACGGGAGGGAGCATGGATAAAACTAATACCACCCATACTTAAGTCCATTACCTGACAAACATCCCTGGATTCCTGGAATACTCCCGTACTAATAATATCTCGACTCACAGCATTCGCGAAAGTTTGAATTTGTTTGTAAATTTCAAAGTCGAGAGGTTTTTCTGCTAAAACCTGGACATAACCTAAATGGACATAACCTTTATATTTAATAGGAACGCAGATTTCTGAAGTGTATGTATCTGGAATTTTAGAACTATCGAAAATTCTTAAATACTCATCAAATGGAAAAAAATCAGCTGAGGCAGTTGATTTCTCCTTACGATCAATGATAAAAATATCTTTATCATAATGATGCATGAGTCTCAATCGGTTGTCCATACGACCGGCAAAAAAAATAGAAGATAATGGAAATGCTTTTGTTAGTTTTGCTCGGTATGCCAAAAGAATAGTATCCACTTTTTTATCATCAAATCCAATAGCTTTGGAAACATCATTTACGTTAATGATATTCGATACAACCATTCCTGTTTGGATTTGGCTTGCTTCTACCCTGGCACCCTGTCTTGATGCGGCTGTAATTTTAATCTTAACAGGTGTTAAAATTTCGATTTCATTTCCATCGCCACCAGCGACAATAAAATGTGCTAAAAACTTACTGCCATTATGAACCACTGTTAAGACGCGGTCCCGACTGGGGAATTTAAGATTGGTGCGAATGATGAGAGCTTTATTTTTTAAGGCAATGATCTTTACTGGATATTCTTTTTCAGAATTAATAATATAGGCAGGAAGTTTACCGAAAAGTGCAGTAATTACCTTTAAAATACCATCGGGGTCTTTGATTTCCTTATCCATAGTCAACCGTGAAGTTTATGAAGCAACATAGATCGCTTAATGTCCACCAAAGTTTTGGCTCCGGTAACACTCATTGATTGTTTTAGTTCTTCCGAATATTTTTGTAAAAGAAAACGAATTCCCGCATCCTCACCACCAACTAGGGAAATGGCTACAGGTCGTCCAAGAAGAACCGCATCGGCACCAAGCGCTAACATTTTAAAAACATCCATACCCGAACGAATTCCACCATCTACAAGGAGAGGAATTTTTCCTTTTACCACTTCGGCAATTTTCGGAAGCACACGAGCGGTTCCCGGCATTCCATCCAAAACTCTACCTCCATGATTTGAAACAACAATGGCAGAAAAACCACCTTCTACTGCCAATTTTGCATCTTCCGGATTCATGATTCCTTTAAGAATGAAAGGAAGTTTTGTTTTTTCTTTCAAACGAACCAATCGGTCCAAAGGTCTTGTAATGCTAGATAAATTCTTTTGCACCATCGTTTTGAAGTTTACTGCATCAATGTCCATCCCAAGAGCGAACACTCCGTCCGCTTCAGCTTCAGAAAAACGATCGATTAACATTGATTCATCTTCCCTTGGTTTACAAATTAAAACCCCTTTTCCAGAAGACTTCTTTAAAGCCTCCAACATAATTTTGTATTTATCAGGAGAAGCTCCATCACCAAGCCAAGCAAGACTTCCATTTTGAACAAACGAACGAACAACTAAATTTGCATAATCCGCATCGGTCATGACAAAGTTCATATTGGTTCCTACTCCCGTCATAGGAGCCGCCATAATCGGAGTTTTTAAATCAAACCCCAAAAACTTAGTTTGGATTTCGGGCACAACATGATCACGTATATAACCAGGTAAGATAGAGTATTCCAAAAGAGCTTCGCTATTGTCATGGAAGGTTTCCATTCGACCCACTCCACCCATTCCTGGGATTCCGGAGGCACAATTACTACCATCACATTGTTTACAAACCCAACAAATATCTTTACCAAACCGAATCCTTGCTTGGTCACCTATTTCTTTTTCTGTGATTGAAAATTGTTCATCTACTTCGAAACGAATGGTTTCTTTTACCTTTTCAAAAACAAGTTCAGCATCTTTTAAGTTATCTGCAACAATGATGACATGCCCCGACTTATCGATATTATTTGTGGGTTCTTTTATGATATCACCGGGTTTGGATTGGATAAAAACCTCAGAAACTCCATCAATTTTTTTAGTTTCTTCGACTCCTCCAATTGAAATCAGTTTACCCGGTTTTGAAAGTAACGACCGTTCGATGGAAATGCGTGAAAAAACAGGATCTAAGTTATCCGGGGTTTCTCCAAGTGAAATCAAAAGGGCAGCGCGGTTTAAATTCACACCTGTGGACAATGGGTAAGTAAAGGCTGACATAAATCCGCCGGAAAGCCTAGCTGCAATTTCACCAATTTTTACGCCATCTTTTGTGACTTTGATATCACCTTTCCCTGCTCCTAGATGAATTCCGAGAGCTCTCATCCCCCCAGCCATCACTCGTTCCACTTCATCCAATATCTCTTTGGACATCGCAGAAGGCATGTTATGCCCTACTTCAATAAAATATGGTTCTCTTTCGATGATTCGATCGGCAATCCCAGTCATTCGGATTTGGCCTTGAAAGGCCAAGGCATCGACGGAAAGTTCGGGACCTTCCATATACTCTTCTAAAATTAATTCCCCTGTAGGACAAAATCTTTTCGCATGACGAAAGGCAGTCGGAAGGTCATCTTTGTTATTGACTTTGATTACGCCACGGGCCCCCATATTGTCAGCAGGTTTCATTACCAAAGGAAAAGTTAATGAGTCAAGTGCATCTTTGGCATCTTGCAATGACCAAACAGGCGCAAAACGAGGGATAGGCATACCGAATTCTTTTAATCTTTGGCGCATCTTCACTTTGTTCGATGCCGCTTCTGCATCCACAAACCGAATACCGGGAAGTTGTAAAGCAGAAGCCACAGCAGCGACTGTCATACTGGCATCCGTGCCAGCAGTGATCACACCATGAATGGAAGAATTTTGTGCAAACTTTTTCGACTCCCGAACCATTCCCTCTACATCTTTTGTGGACATAACGATGGCTTCATCAGCGATTTGAAAACCAATGGATGCGGGATTCATATCGGCAACCACTGTATGCAGTCGCATGGTTTTTGCAGTTTGGATGATGGGGACTTGTAACAATCCCCCACCGATGATAAGGATTGTTTTTCCTTCTACCGATTTCAAATGGTAACACTCTCCGCCAAAGCAACAACAGTGCTCTTTTTTACCTTACGAGTGATGGAACCTTTTTGTATAATTCCACCTGCAAATAGGTAATCACCATTTGTTGGATAAAATGTTGCCGACTGGCCAGGAGTGACACTTTTTACATCCTCTAAAAATTCCACTTTCCAAGTATTTCCAAGTGAAGTCACCAAACAATAAACAGGTGCACTTCGGTAACGGATTTGGACTTTCATTTCTTTGGATTCGCCCACTTCCATAGGGTTTAGTGCTTGGTAGGTAATTTCTTCTAATACAAAAGATTCTGATACGGTTTCTTCTTCTTCGCCAAGAACCACAGTTCCATCATCTTCAATTGCGAGAACATACAATGGATTTTTCCAAGCAATGCCAAGACCTTTTCTTTGGCCAATTGTAAAACCTTCTTTTCCTTGGTGTTTGCCAATGATTTGGCCAGAAGCCAATTTAAAAAAGCCAGGAGTGAACTCCATCCCCTTCTTCTTTAAAAAAGAGCGATAATCATTTTCAGGGATAAAACAAATTTCTTGTGATTCTGGTTTTTCCGCAACAGGAAGACCCATCCGTTTTGCTATTTCACGTACTTCTGATTTATCCATCTCCCCTAAAGGAAAAACTGTATTTTTTATATTTTCTTGAGACAAACCGTACAAGTAGTACGTTTGATTTTTTTTCATGTCCACTGCATTTCGAATGGCGTAACGTCCATCCACTTCAATCACACGGGCATAATGTCCCGTTGCAATCTTTTCTATACCTAAAGTTTTTGCTTGTTCAAAAAGAGCACCAAACTTGACGAAGGTGTTGCATTCCACACATGGGTTGGGAGTCCTTCCATCTTTATAATCATTAATAAAACGATCGATCACTCGTTCTCCAAACACCTTTTCCATTTTGATTACATAAAAAGGAATGTTTAAAGAAAGTCCGACATCCCGTGCATCACGAATGTCTTCTGGAGAACAACAGGATTTTTTAGTGGTATCGCAGGCAGGAGCCTCGTATTCCCAAGTACGTAGGTTCACACCGATCACGTCATAACCCGCTTCCATAAGAAGTCCTGCAGCTACTGCGCTATCTACCCCACCACTCATCGCCACTATGATTTTTTCTTTTTCTTTCACCTTAGTTTTTGGTATGAACAATTCCCACACGACCCCGAGTGAAGTCCCAGAACAAAGGACGTGTCCGAAGTATGTCAAGACCGATCACCCAAACCTCTTCCTTATCCTTGTCCCCCGGCAAATGGAAATTCTCAAGTGAAATTCCTGTGAGAAACTGGGCTTGTTTGTATTCTTCTCGAAATCCGGATTTAGAAAGTAAAACGAGAGGCTCCGCTGCCTCCCAATGGCTCAAGGTAAGAATTTGGTTTCCAGGCAGAAATACCCTTTTTTCACCGATGTATTGGTCATTCTCCCCTTTCGGTAGGAAATTTAAGGAAGCTCCTGTATCCATATGGGCATAAGAAGTGAATGCTTTGGGGTATTCGAACTTCACATATATGTGTTCTTGCTTCTGTTTCGTGGAAAGAATTTTTAAATTAGTTCCTAAATAAGCATCTGGGTGAGAACAAAATGGAGAATCACCAGGAAACCAAAACATCTCAGTACCAAAGTAAAATAGACAAGTTCCTTGAAATACATCCAGACCTAGCAAACCTTGGATCCCTTTCGGTAAAATTCCTTCCCCTCTTCGAATATCGATTTTCCTTTCCCCTATTTGGAATTCCGAAGAATAAGACCCATCCTCATTTTCATAAAAGCTGATATCGGAACCTGTGTCCCAAAGAAACGAAACGTTGGAATCTCCCCTTTGAAATCCGTGGAGGATTAAGGCAATTCCAGTATCTAACACTTGTATTTTGGTATGAGGAGGAAGGGTAATAGGAAAGGGAAACGTCGAAGGCGAATGCAGTTGGTTACGTATTGGTGTCTGGTTTGGCGAACAAACACCTAAACTAAATAGAATACAAACTAAACCAACTTTTTGATACAACGAGAATTGGGGCATCTTGTGTAATCTACAATACAATCACGGTATTCAATCCCCGTAATTGTATCCTTTGTCTTGTATTCGATAAAACAAGAATAAGGTTTGAAATTGTACGAAGAAAGACCCAAGGCACGATTGCGAATGGATTCATATACATCGGAAGGAACCGATGGTGAGAGGTCGTTGAGTAGGTATGCCGGCTCTGCCATACTCTACCCATCGGCAAAATTCCTAATCTTTATAACAAATTGTGCGGTTTCGACCAGAATGTTTCGCCTGGTATAAGGCTTTATCTGCCCTTTCAATCAGATCCTTGTTGTTTCTGTCGGTCGTACGGAAGCTGGAAACACCTACAGACAAAGTGACCTTAAGATCAGCTCCGTCATTGGGATTTTTGACAACCATGGATTCCACTGCTTTTCGGATCTCTTCTCCTTTTAGCATTGCTTCTTCTTCGGAAGCACCTGGCATGACTAGACAAAACTCTTCCCCGCCGTATCTTGCCGGAATGTGGTGGCGCTGGGCTGCACCGATTACTTGTTTGGCGACCTCGATAAGAACTACATCACCAGCTTGGTGGCCATAAGTATCATTAAAACGTTTGAAATGATCCACGTCAGTAAAAAGTAAACATAACTTAGTTCCCTTTTTACGACAACGATCCATTTCTTCTTTGAGTTTGGTTTGGAAATAGTGATGGATTTTTAATCCCGTCATCATATCTACAGTGGCCAATTCATACAAACGAGCATTGTCCACTGCAATCCCTGCGAGGTTAGCAAGGGTAGTCATAAATTCTTTTTCATCTTCCAAAAATTCTTCGGAAGTCATTTTGTCCCCGAGAACAAGAAGGCCATTGACTTTTCCTTTGGCATTCAGAGGCACAAGGATTTCTGCACCCATCTTACGTAGATAAGTAATGTCAGGGATAGACTTGAGTGATTCCATCTGCAGGATTTGGTCCATAGTGATGGCTTTTGGTTTTTCTTCAAAATAATGAATGAGGGGACTATCAATTTTGATTTCGTAGTTTTGTTCTTCCGAGCTTAACTCAAAACCTTTGATAGATTGTGGTTCTAATTTAAACAACCCCAAGTCAATTTCAGGCTCTAAATACATAGCTGCATGAAGAGTCTGCAACTGCGCCAAACAAATATTTAGAATGGCATCAATTAAATATTTATAGTCTAGCGTGGAATTCAGGGCACGAGAGATTTCCAGTAGTTGTTTTTGGTCGTAGATTTTTTTTTCGTAATGCTCAAAAACGATATCAGTGTTTTCTTTAAAAGACAAAACGCACCGCCAGAATTCTGTATAAGATAGGAATCATTCGTCTTTTTTGACTACTGTAAAGTAAGATTTTGGCGGAAATCGATAAATTTCCGATCGGAAGAAAATAGCAAAGTTTTCATATCGTTTACGTTGACAATTTACCAATCTTTAAAATAATGGTTTTATACCGCGCGGTGGAGCAGCTGGTAGCTCGTTGGGCTCATAACCCAAAGGCCACAGGTTCGAATCCTGTCCGCGCAACCGTTATTATCCTTTCCCCAATTCCTTACTTCTCTCCGTCGCTCGTTTGATAGCATCTCTTACGGCGGTTGAGAATCCTCCCCTTTCCAAGGCATCTAAACCATGAATGGTGGTTCCTCCGGGCGAAGTCACCCAATTTCTTACTTCCATCGGATGAATGTTCTTATCTTCCCCGCGTAAAGACTTAAAATACACTAATGTTCCTTCGATTGTTTCCATAGCCAAGGACAAAGACTCTTCATAACTCAAACCTTCTTGTAACCCCCCTTCTGCCATTGCTTGCAAAAAGGTTAATACATAAGCCGGACCAGAACCGGAAAGACCAGTGACTGCATCCATTAACGATTCTTTTGCAACCCGAATCGTTGTTCCCATTCCATAAAACAATCGTTCTACGCTTTGTGCTGCAGAATCTTCACAAAAGTACGCCAAAGCCCCTCGTTCAGATACCAGTGGTAGGTTTGGCATCACTCGCACCGAGTGAGATCCTTTCGGAGCCGCTTCAGAGATTTGCAAAAAAGAAATCCCTGCAGCTATGGAAACAAAGGTAGAAGGTTTAGAAAATTCTTTTAGAACCGGAACCACAAGATTAGGTTTTACTGCGATGACTACTACTTCCGCCTCTTTACTGAGTACTTCGATTGTATTCACGAGAGTCACTCCTGAAACAGGGGATTCCTTTAAGTTCGGATCAAATCCAACGACTTTGGTTCCTTTTTTTACAAGAGCTGCGGCAATCGCCGCTCCCATCTTTCCAAGACCCACAATTCCTACAGTTTCAAATGGATTCCTTTGCATAATTCCTTTCTCCAAAAATCTTTGATCCGATTCGCAAATAGTCAGATCCTAACTCGGCGGCAAGTTCATAATCACCACTCATCCCCATAGAGAGTTTTTTCTCCGGGAAGTAAGAATCTCGTAATTCCTGAAGCATAGAAAATACTTCCCGGGTTTCTGCCCAGTCTCCCGTAGACGGACCCATTCCCATAAACCCTTCCCAAATACAATATTCATTTTGGTAACTTGCCAGTGTACCTTTCATGGACCGAAGAGTTTCAAATCCCATCCCATGTTTTGTGTTTTCTTCCGTGAGGTTGGTTTGAATCAAATAACGGATTGTTTTTTTTTCTTTTTCGGCACGTTTGAGAAGTTCCTTTAAAGTTGAGATACTCCCTACTCCATGAGTGTGAGAAAAAACACCAAATAACTTCCGCAAGGTTCCTGATTGGACAGGTCCAATATGATGTAAATGAACGGAACCTTCAGACTCAGGAAACTCTTCCCTTAGTTTTGTGAATTTAGATATCGCTTCCGGGATATAGTTTTCACCGAATTCGCGGATGCCTTGTAAATAGGCTTCTCTCACCACTTCGTAAGGTTTGGTTTTGGAGACAGCAATGACTAAAGGAGATCTCTTAGGGTATAAATCCCTTAGAGAGTTTTGAATGGAGAAATACAAAGAACCGTAATCGGACACGATTACTTAGCTAACGCTTTTTCTAAAGACTCAATGCGACGTTCGATCTCAATAAACCGTTTTTCGTTTCGATCGTTTTGCGTTGAAAGTTTTTGTTCTACAGTGCGCATCCGAACTTCCATGGTGGAAGATCCAGTTTCCTCATATTGGTTCTTTTGGGTTTTTTGAGAATAGGATGTCTTTTTAGATTTGGTTCCTTGTCGCTTTTCAGAAACGGAACTATACTTTTTTGTGCGATTTTGTTGTGGGTTAGTCTTAGATGTTTTGGGTATTTTTGAATCTGTTTTTTTTGTCAGTTTTACTGAATCCTTCGTATCGACTTTTGGTTGTTTGGTGGTGGAAGTAGAATCCATTCCTTCAGAGACTTGGTCTTCTTTAGGAGATGGTTTCTTTGTTTTTTTAGTTTCTTCTTTGGGAGAAAAAGACTCTTCCACTTGGTCTAACTTTTCTTGCAAACTTGAAGATGGATTTGTCTTTTCTTTTGTTTTGGTGGATGCAGCAACAGATACCGAACGCGGACGTTCTGTATCTGGTTCCATATCGTCTAAACTAGGTAATTCGGGAAGTTTGGAACGGTCTTCTGCGGAGTCTTTGCCATCATTTTTTGCAAAGTCTTCTTTGGGTGCAGGGATTCCAGGAGATTCTCTTTCGATTTGCCGATCCACCATCTCCACATCTCTATTTTTTCCGATGGTTTGGAGCTTTTGGTAAATTTCGTTTCTATAGATAAATGCAAAAATGAACGATGAAAGAAGTAGGACCACTAGAATGGCAGTTGTGAGTATTTTCAAATTGTCGCGGCGGCCCATGACGTGCGGATTCCTTTCCTTTGATAAGAATAGAGTACACGTTTTTGGTCTTTCGAAAAGTGAGAAATCATGAAAACTGCAAAAAAATTCACTTTCTCTTTGGGTTTCCTACTCATGATTTCCAGTCTTTTGTCTCTTCCGAGGCCCCATGATCCGGATGAAGCAGGCCGAGTCCAAATTTTAAAATCCGCACTCACCATCGATTCCAGTTACCTCCTCTTCCTTGTGGAAGATTTTGAAGGAGAAAGGCCTTGGGATTTTTACCGAGTTGATTCCTTTTTGGCAGTGACTCAGTTTGCCGCTTCCGTTCCCAAATCCGAAGCATTTTTACAAGAAACAAAAATCTTAAAAGAATCAGGATACCCGAACCTCCAAAACCAAACCAGTTTCCTTCTGCAAAGTTATGTAGAAAATCCAAGACTGGACCACTGGGAGGTTCGGCCCAAAGAACCCATTCTTTTGCCATTGGGAATGCCCATCCAAGGAATCCTTTGGGTGTATTCGGAAGGCCATCATATCAATTTAAGTATGGGTCTTTCTCAAAAAAAATCTAAGGATTTGTATTTTGATTTGGGCACTTTGAATTTTGTAGGCTGGAGGCGATTGGAATTTACGATTAGCCTTCCCAAAGAAAACACGAGACTCATCCAGTCCATGTCATTTCCGATTTCTTTTGCCTCCTTTCGATTGAAAAGCCTTGCTTCACAAAAGAAAGGAGAGTTTCATTTATACTTTGACAATTTGAGTTTTGTCATAGATAAAAGAACTTTCATCTACCCTGGTTCGGAAGTAAACGATACATGGGGTAACAAACGCTAAATGGTATATTTTTTTTACAACATCCTTGTTTTTATTTTATATTCTGTCCTAAAGTTTCTTTCTCTATTTGTAAAGCCAGTAAGGGAGGAACTAGAAAAAAGAAAACGTTCCTTAAATGAAATTTTTTCAAAATCTGCGAATGGAAAATTTGTAGTTTGGCTCCATGCTGCCAGCGTCGGAGAACTAGACCAGGCGCGCGCACTCACGGAAACCATTCGTAAAAAACATAAAAATGTATTTATCATCCAATCGGTTTTCTCTTCTTCTGTGAAAGAAATATCCTTTAACGATCCCTTGGCCGATTTGTATTTTTATCTCCCACTGGATAGGCCACATGCCTACGACAGAATCTTTACTTTTTTCCAACCAAAAGTCCTACTCGTGATGGCTTGGGATACTTGGCCCAATCTTTTAAAATCAGCCTCTCGGAATGGAACCAAATCATATCTTTGTTGTGCCAGTTTGTCCCAAGAGTCTTCTAGAAAAAATCCATTTGTGCGAACTCTAACAAAAACATCCTTCCAATACCTATCAGGAATTTATCCAAGTCATGAACTGATGGCAAAAGAATTTTCTGGCCTCATTTCCAAAAACACAGACTTTACCGTATTAGGTGATACTCGATTCGAATCGGTTCTTGGAAAGTTAGAAACAAAATCCCCGAACCCAGTGTTTACTCAGTTTGTTTCTGAACAAAAAGATTTTTTAAACGAAAACAAACCTGTCATCCTCGGTTCTACTTATGGAATCTGTGAAGACCATTTTACGAGTTATTTGAAAAGCAATACAGATGATTTCTATTACTGGATTTTTCCTCATAAATGGGAGAAGGATCGTATGGAAGATTGGATTCCTACTTTAAAACAGTATGGAACTGTGGGTGTGTTTTCCAAACGAACGAAAGGGGAAGTAATGCCCAAATTCCTTCTTTTTGATCTTATGGGAATCCTGGCTTTTGCTTATCAATATGGAAGTTTTGCCTATGTGGGTGGGGCTTTTACCCACCGTGTCCACAATACCATTGAACCTGCAGCCCTTGGCCTACCCATAATCACCGGTCCAAAAATCTCCAATGCTCCGGAAGCCATCGTTATGCAAGAATTAGGTGGACTATTCAAAGCGGAATCAAAGGATAAATTGATCCAAAAATTTTCACTTTTAGTCAAAGACAAAACCTTAAGAGAAAAGATGGGAAGTGAGAATCGAAACTTTGTTGTAGAAAATAGAGGTGCGTCGGATAAGATTTATAACCGAGTTTTCTCTAATGTCCAAAATTAAAATTGCCGCCGTTACCCTGAATACAACCCCCCTGGACTTTCAAGGGAATTATGAATCCATCGCCAAGGCAATCACAAGTCCAGAAGCTAAAAATGCTGATTGTCTTCTTTTTCCTGAGCTTTGTATTTCTGGGTATGGATGTGAAGATGCCTTTTACAAACCTTATGTTTGGACAAGGTCCGAGGACATCTTAAGAGAACTTAAAACACTTGTCCCCCACCAAATTGTAATGGTTGGTCTCCCTGTCTTTGTGGACTCATTTTTATATAATTGTATGGCTGTTCTTTATGGTGGCAAGGTGGTAGCCCTTGTCCCAAAACTCAATTTAGCAAATACTGGCGTACACTATGAACGGAGATGGTTTCATTCCGAATCAGAATTTATAAACAAAACCATAACCTATTCCGGAGAACAAGTTCCCTTTGGCCATTTCATCTTCCAAACTCAAAACTGGAACTTCGGAGTCGAGATTTGTGAAGACAGTTGGTCTGTACAAAAACCTGCCTCATCATACAGCCTCCAAGGAATTGATGTATTATTTTCCCCTGGGGCATCTCATTTTGCCATGGGAAAACAAAACATCCGTAGACAAATTTTTACGGAATCTAGTCGAAACCAGTGCAATTTACAAGTGTTTACCAATCTTACAGGAAACGAATCGGGTAGGATCATCTTTGAAGGCGGGGCCATTTTTGCCTCTCTTGGAAACTTAGTAAAAGAAGGACCAAGACTTACCTTCACTCAATTCCATGTCACCTCTTACTCGTTTGATCCTATGGAGATTCGTGCGGCCAAAGCTCGTTCCTTTCGAGACCCCAAACCAAAATTACAAGTAGGTGAGTTTACAAAAATCAATCTAGTTACGGTCACACAGGCAATCGGGAAAGATTCCCTTGGCTTTTCTGTCTTGGACAAAAGAAAAGAAACGGAAACAAATGCGGACGAAAATAGTAATTTCATTCATCTATCATCCTTTGAAGAATTCACAAGAGCCGTTTGTTTGGGACTTTTTGATTATTTAAAAAAATCCAGAACCAAAGGGTTTACCCTCTCGCTATCGGGAGGAGCGGATAGTGCCACTTGCGCCCTACTTGTCACAGCCATGAAAGAAATCGCCAAACAGGAAAATGGTGGTTCTATTTTTTCTTCTCTAGGAATTGAAGAAAAAAACCTACTTGTCACTATCTACCAAAAAACGGAAAACAATTCTTCTTTAACCGAAGAGATAGCAAAGACACTTTCGGAAGAGCTGGGTTGTTCATTTTATTCCATCTCTATTGACCGCGCTGTCGAAACTTCAGTGGAACTAATTGAATCGGTTCTTGGCAAAACTCTAAACTGGAAAGAACACGATTTACCTTTACAAAACATCCAAGCAAGAGTTCGTTCTCCCCTAGTTTGGTTACTTGCTAACTTAAACGGACATTTACTTTTATCCACAGGAAATCGTAGTGAGGCCTCTGTCGGTTATACAACCATGGATGGAGATTCTTCGGGTTCCATTGCTCCACTAGCAGGCGTTAGTAAGGAATTTTTACTGGACTGGTTGGATGATATCCAGAATGGAAATAACCGTTTCCTTTCACCGAAAGAATCTATCCGCACTTTACGAAATACAAAACCCACAGCAGAATTAAAACCATTGTCCGAACACCAAGAAGATGAAAAGGATCTTATGCCATATCCGATCCTACAATCAATCGAAAGAAAACTTGTTTTTTTGGCACAAACGGAAGAAGATTGTTTGGAAAATTTAAATCAAGAATTCCCTTGGGAAACTTCAGAAAACCTATCTGGGTACCTAAAGAAATTTAAAAAATTATTTGGCATCTCCCAATGGAAACGAGAGAGGCTTCCCCCCTCGTTTCATTTGGACGAGTACGGCCTAGATCCAAAATCTAGTTACCGTTATCCCATCCTTTCGAAAGAAACTTAATTCGGTGCAGGAAGTCCCGCTTTGGCAAAAGCGCCAGCGGCTTCCTTTTCCACTTGTTCGTTTTGGTATTGGATATTTTTTAAAATCTCTTGGAACTTTTTATCCATTTCAGGATCATCTCCTCCTTGGGATTCTATCAAGTAGTTGATAATTTCCAATCGGTCTTTTCCTTGTTTTCGAACATGATTGTAATACAAAGAAATATCGGTTGCATTTGGTGTTCCACCAAACACTGAGTTTGTGGCTCTCGATAATTTTTGGTTAAATTCCGATTGTTTCTTTTTGTCCTCTGGGGTCAAACGTTTCGGAATCAAATCATTATCCGGAAATTGTTCCCGAAGTTCATCAAAGGCTTGCATGGCCTCTGGCGGATAAGGTTTTCCTGTTTGCGGATTGATAGGCATCTCACCTGCTTCCGATCCTGCGAGGTTGCCATCTTCTTCATAACGCATCCCACCTGCATTGTAATAATCGGAATCGAAGATGGATCCGGAGTCTTCTCCACGCACCCCCAAACGATTGGTTCCTTTTGGATTGTTCGATCCTCCCCCAAATAGGGCAAGAGCCTGCGAACTTCTTTCTTTTTTACGGCGAGCTTCTTCCTCATCCTCCCCACCCATTACGAGTAGGATCAGAAAAAAAAGCCCAATG